>NZ_JBDOBO010000037.1:0-24416 GCF_047723935.1 Gluconobacter sp. | reverse complement strand
TCCACGCACGGCGGTTTTCAAGACCGCTGCCTTAAACCACTCGGCCACCTCTCCAGACCCCGACCGTAAAATCGGGAGTCGTGTCCTGCGTGCAGGACGTGGGCGGCTACATGCGATGAGATGGCGCTCACGTCAAGCCTCCTTCTTTGTTACATACCTTGGAGGGGTTTACTCTTCGAAACAGGACATGGGGCGTTTTGTAACGAAAAAACTGTCATCTTGAAGGGAATGGGGCGGGAACGCTTTTTCGCCTCTCATCACCATCAAGGATATAGCATCCATGACGGCATTTCGTCTTTCTGTTCTCCTTCCGGCTCTAGCTTCCGTTGGGCTGTTGGCTGGCTCCGCTCTGGCACACGCCCCTCCGGGTGCGCCAGGACCGCAGCCTGATGGCATGCATGGCAGGCCGGGTCCTGGGGGTATGCTTCCGCCATTCCCGCCGGGAATAACTCTGACTGAGGCCCAGAAGGCTCAGGTCCATAAGATTTTCAGCCAAGGCCATGAAGAGATGAAGGCTCGGCATGAGAAACTGAAGGCTCTTCGGGACAAGATCCGCACGGCTCTTTCTGTAGAGGGTGATCTGGATCGTACGCTTCTCGCTGATCTGACCAAGCAGGAATCCGACCTGCATGTGCAGGAAGCGCAGGCTCGACTGGAGACGCAGGAGAAGCTCCATGATATCCTGACTCCTGAGCAGCGCCGCCAGGCGAATACGACCATGGAGAAAATTCGTTCGCTCCATGATCAGTTGGACGCCATTATGGGCCATCCGCCTGAAGACGGGCCGCCGCCTGCACCCTGATTTCTAAGGTCGAGGCGCTCTATTGCTTGACGTCCGCGTCACGAAGCGATAGAGCGAACCTGTTTCCGGACACGCCACATCGCGAAGGCTCGCGCAGTGGCGTGTTTCTGCTTGCTATAAGGTGGCCCGTTGTTCGATCAACTCTCAGGTAAGATGTCCGGTGTCCTCGAAGGGCTTTCCAAGAATGGAAAGCTCTCAGAGGCTGATGTCACCGAGGCCATGCGTGAAGTTCGTCTCGCGATGCTGGAGGCGGACGTCGCGCTGCCGGTCGTGCGGGACTTCGTCAATAAGGTGCGTGAGCGTGCAGTTGGTCATGAGGTGCTGGAAAGCGTTTCTCCTGGCCAGGCTGTCGCCAAAATCGTTAACGATGCCCTGATTGACGCCCTCGGGGGCGCCGGTGTTGCTCCTCTGAATCTTTCAGCCGTGCCGCCAGTTCCATTACTGATGGTTGGTCTGCAGGGTTCGGGAAAGACCACGACTTCGGGTAAGATCGCCCTGCGTCTCTCTTCCCGTGAGCGCAAGAAGATTCTTCTCGCGAGCCTGGACGTGCAGCGTCCAGCAGCGCAACTCCAGCTTCAGCAGCTTGCTGAGCGCGTCAACGCGATTACAGGGCTGGTGAAGTCTCTGCCAATCGTAGCGGGGCAGTCGCCGGTAGATATCGCGAAGCGTGCGCTGGAAACAGCCCGTCGCGAAGGCTACGATATCGTCATTCTCGATACCGCTGGCCGACTGTCTATCGACGAAGCTCTGATGGACGAGGTTCGCGAGATCCGTTCTGTCACGAACCCGGCAGAAACGCTGTTGGTCGTGGACGCGATGACGGGGCAGGACGCTGTCAATACAGCCAAGTCCTTCAATGAAGCGGTCGGTATTACCGGCGTCGTCATGAGCCGTATGGATGGTGACGCCCGTGGCGGTGCCGCACTGTCCATGAAGGCCATTACGGGCGCACCGATCAAGCTGACGGGTTCTGGCGAAAAGCTGGAAGCGCTCGAAGAATTCCATCCGGAACGTGTGGCTGGCCGTATTCTGGGGCTGGGTGACGTTGCTGGCCTCGTGGAGCGCGCAGCGGAAACGCTCGACCACGAAGAAGGCGAGCGCGTAGCCAAAAAGATGCTCGCCGGTAAGTTTGATCTGGATGACTACGTGTCCCAGATCAACCAGATCAACCGTATGGGGTCGATCTCGGGCATTCTCGGCATGCTTCCTGGTATGGGCAAGATCAAGGATATGCTGGGTGACAAGGAGATCGACACATCGATTTTCAAACGTCACAAGGCCATCATTTCTTCGATGACCAAGCAGGAGCGCAAAACGCCGGGGATCATCAAGGCATCCCGTAAAAAGCGGATCGCCTCAGGTTCTGGAACGACGGTTCAGGAAGTGAACCGTCTGCTCAAGCAGTTTGACGACATGTCCACAATGATGAAGCGCATCAGTAAAATGGGCCTTGGTGGCCTTATGCGCGGAATGGGTGGGGCAGGTGGTCTGGCCGACATGATGAAGGGGATGGGCAAGCCCGGTGGGCGCCCGCCTTTCGTCTGATCAGCATCAAGTTTTCAAGTTTGTCTTTCAGGAGTTTTTCATGAGCCTCAAGATTCGTCTTTCACGCGCTGGTGCCAAGAAGCGTCCGTACTACCACATCGTCGTTGCAGACAGCCGCAGCCCGCGCGATGGCCGTTTCATCGAAAAGGTTGGCGCATACAACCCAATGCTGCCGTCCGACCATGCTGATCGTATCCGCCTCGATGGCGAGCGCATCCAGCATTGGCTGTCCAACGGCGCGCAGGCAACCGACCGCGTTGCACGTTTCCTCGGTAACGCTGGTCTGGCTCCGAAGCCTGCTTACAGCGAGCAGCCGAAGAAGTCCGCTCCGAAGGCCAAGGCTCAGGCTCGCGCTGCAGAAGCAGCTGCTGCTGCCGCTGCCGCAGCCTGATCTACTGCTGACGTTTCAGGACGCTTGATCCGTGCCACCCTTCAAACCTGACAGTGATGTCCTGATCGCGACCATCGGTCGTCCGCATGGCGTGCGCGGTCTGGTTCATCTTCATGCAGCTACTGATGATCCGGCTTCTGTCGAGATGTTCGGTGCGCTGCATGATGAGCATGGGGTTGTATGGATAGCAAGCTGGGTTTCTCCGGGAGTGGCTGCTCTGACAGACGCTCAGGGGAACACTCTGCCAGACCGCACAGCTGCCGAACGACTGGTTAACCGTCGTTTGTATGTTGCGCGTGAACTTCTGCCGGCCGTCGAGGAAGACGAGTTCTATCATGCCGACCTGATCGGCATGACTGCAGTTTCCGAAGATGGCGAAGTGCTTGGAACCGTCTCCATAGTTCATGACTATGGTGCGGGTGTCAGCATCGAGATTGATCGAGGTCTGATCGTTCCATTCACGCTGGCTTGTGTGCCGCATGTCGATCTCGCGCACCGTCGCGTCACCGTCGTGCCGCCAGTTGAAGTCGAGGTCGAAGGTGATCTCGATGGAGAGGTACAGGTCCGGGCATGAGTTGGCGCGCGGACATCCTGACCCTGTTTCCGGACATGTTTCCGGGGCCGCTGGGATTTTCCCTAGCGGGCAGGGCGCTTGATTGCGGTATCTGGTCCTGTGAATCGCATGATCTGCGTGAGCATGGACTGGGTCGTCATCGCGCTGTGGATGATACGCCGTTTGGCGGCGGAGCTGGTATGGTCATGCGGGCAGATGTTCTGGATACGGCTCTTTCAGCGCTTCCGGCGCTGGATGGCCGTCCTGTCATCTATCCGACACCCCGTGGGCGCCGTCTGTCGCATGAAGATGCAGAGCGTTTCGTGGCAGGGCCAGGTGTTGTGGTTCTGTGTGGGCGTTTTGAAGGTATTGACGAGCGTGTGCTGGAAAAGCACGACATCGAACAGTTCAGTATGGGCGATGTCGTGCTGTCAGGCGGAGAAATTCCGGCCCTGATGCTTCTGGACGCATGTGTGCGTCTTTTACCGGGAGTGATGGGTTCCCAGATTAGTGGTCAGGACGAAAGTTTTGCCGACGGTCTGCTGGAGTACCCGCAATATACGAAGCCGGCGGTCTGGGATGGGCGCGAAGTGCCCGAAATCCTGCTCTCCGGCAATCATGGTGCCATCGCCCGCTGGCGTCATGAACAGTCAATCGCCGTCACGAAGGCACGTCGCCCCGATCTGTGGGATGCGTACCTGGCGCGACAGCAGGTTCATTGAATTTTTGTTTCCAGGAGTTTGGTCATGAACATTATCCAGCAGTACGAGGCGCGCGAAATCGAGCGTCTTTCCACGGCTCGCGCCGTTCCGGAATTTATCGCAGGTGACACGGTTCGCGTTGGCGTCCGCGTTGTCGAAGGTACGCGTGAGCGCGTGCAGAACTTCGAAGGCGTTGTCATTGCCCGTTCCAACAAGGGTCTGAACAGCAACTTCACGGTTCGCAAGATTTCCAACGGTGAAGGTGTGGAGCGTGTGTTCCCGCTGTACGCTCCGTCCCTGGCCAGCATCGAAGTGGTGCGTCGTGGTAAGGTGCGTCGCGCAAAGCTGTACTACCTGCGTGGCCGTTCGGGTAAGTCTGCACGTATTGCAGAGCGCCCGCGCGATCTGCCGAAGGCTGGCGAAAAAGCCGCTTCCTAAGTCAAGGTTGGAGTATAAGGATGCCCGTTTCTTCTTCGCCCAGAACCCTGTTTGACAAGATCTGGGCCGATCACGTTGTTGACCGCCTCGAAGACGGGACGTGCATCCTATACATCGACCGTCACCTCGTTCACGAGGTGACAAGCCCGCAGGCTTTTGAAGGTCTGCGGATGGCCGGACGTCGCCTGCGCCGTCCGGACGCAACAGTCGCCGTGGTGGACCACAACGTCCCCACGTCCGACCGTTCCCAGCCGATCGAAGAGCCGGAAAGCCGTCTCCAGATCGAAACGCTGGAGAAGAATGTCGCTGAGTTCGGCGTTCCCTATTTCCCGCTGCGTTCCGCGTCTCAGGGCATCGTTCACGTTGTCGGGCCAGAGCAGGGCATTTCTCTGCCAGGCATGACGATCGTTTGCGGTGACAGTCATACCTCGACGCACGGCGCACTCGGCGCGCTTGCATTTGGTATTGGCACGTCTGAAGTCGAACACGTCATGGCGACCCAGACGCTTCTCCAGAAACCCGCAAAGAACATGCGTGTTTCTGTTGAGGGCAAAGTGGGTCCGGGCGTGACAGCCAAGGACATCATGCTGGCCATTATCGGTAAGATCGGTACGGCAGGTGGCACTGGCCATGTAATCGAATTTGCCGGCTCTGCAATCCGCGATCTGGACATGGCAGGGCGCATGACGCTCTGCAACATGTCCATTGAAGGCGGTGCAAAGGCTGGTCTGGTTGCTCCCGACGAAACGACTTTTGCATATGTGAATGGCCGTCCGTTTGCGCCGAAGGGTGAAGCGTTCGAGCAGGCCTGTGCTTACTGGCGTACGTTGACATCGGATGAAGGCGCTCATTTTGACACGGAAGTGACGTTGAAGGCCGAGGACATTGTGCCTTCCGTCACATGGGGTAACAGCCCGCAGGACGTTCTGCCGATTGATGGCATCGTGCCGTCTCCATCAGATTTCAAAGACCCGGCTCAGGCTGCGCAGGTTCAGCGCGCTCTGGATTACATGGGTTTGACGGCTGGCCAGAAGATTGCCGGAACGCCCGTCGATGTGGTCTTCATCGGCTCCTGCACTAACAGCCGTTTAGAAGATTTGCGAGCTGCTGCTGAAGTTGTGCGCGGGCGTCATGTTGCGGCAACAGTTCGTGCCATGATCGTTCCAGGCTCAGGCCTTGTGAAGGCTGCTGCCGAGGCTGAAGGTCTGGACAAGATTTTCCTTGATGCCGGTTTTGAATGGCGCGAGGCAGGCTGCTCGATGTGTCTGGGGATGAACCCGGATCGTCTGACGCCGGGACAGCGTTGCGCTTCTACATCCAATCGTAACTTTGAGGGTCGTCAGGGACCGGGCGGCAGAACGCATCTGTGCTCACCGTCCATGGCTGCAGCCGCGGCTGTCACGGGCACGCTATGTGATGTGCGTGAGCTGATGAAGGAAACCGTCTGATGGACAAGTTCACGGAACTGACCGCCATTGCGGCTCCGATGCCGAACGAAAACATCGATACCGATCAGATCATTCCGGCGCGCTTTCTGAAGACCATCCAGCGCACGGGTCTTGGCAAGAATGCCTTTGCCGCGCAGCGCTACGACGAGAATGGCAACGAGAACCCGGACTTTGTTCTGAACAAAGAGCCGTATCGTCAGGCTGAAATCCTCATCACCTACGACAATCTTGGTTGTGGTTCGTCCCGCGAGCATGCGCCGTGGGCTCTGCTGGATTTCGGCATCCGCTGTGTCATCGCACCGAGCTTTGCCGACATTTTTTTCAATAACTGTTTCAAGAACGGTATCCTGCCGATCCGTTTGCCACGGGAAATCTGTGACGAACTGATGGGTGATGCACGGCAGGGTTCGAATTCCCGTCTGACGGTCGATCTGGAAAAGCAGATCATCATTCGCCCCGACGGGAATGTTGTGCCGTTTGAAGTTGATCCCTTCCGCCGCCATATGCTGCTCGAAGGTCTGGACGATATCGGCCAGACGCTGGCGCATGATGCGGAAATCAGCAGCTTTGAACATCAGGCCAGCCGTGCATGGGTGCCGTCAATCAGCATGGGAACTGCAAAATGAGTGAAGCCCACAAGCTTCTTGTTCTTGCCGGTGATGGTATCGGCCCGGAAGTTATGCGTGAAGTTGCACGGATCGTGCATTGGCTGGACGCAAACCGTGGCCTGAAGCTGGACATTACGGAAGAGCTCGTTGGCGCGGCTTCCCTTGCAGTCCATGGTGTTCCTATCCGTGATGAAGTTATCGACCTTGCCCGGAAGTCCGATGCGGTTCTGTTTGGCTCGGTTGGTGATCCGGCCTGGGGCCATGTCGGGTTCGACAAGCGCCCTGAAGTAGCCATTCTGAAGCTGCGCAAGGAGCTTGAGCTTTTCGCAAACCTTCGTCCGGCCCAGCTTTTTGATGCGCTGATTGATGCGTCTGCCCTGAAGCCGGAAGTAGTGCGCGGTCTCGATATCATGATCGTTCGTGAGACGGTCGGTGGTATCTATTTCGGTGAGCCGCGCGGCATTGAGACGCTTCCGGATGGTTCCCGTCGTGGAATCAACACGGAAGTTTACACGACGTCCGAAATCGAGCGTGTTGCCCGCGTTGCTTTCGAGATGGCCCGTCAGCGCGGCAATCGCGTCTGTTCCGTCGAGAAGTGCAATGTGATGGAAAGCGGCCTTCTGTGGAAGGAAGTCGTCACGGATCTGCACAAGCGCGAATATCAGGATGTAGAACTGTCCCACATGCTGGCCGACAACTGTGCCATGCAGCTCGTTCGTAATCCGAACCAGTTTGATGTGATCGTTACAGGCAACCTGTTCGGCGATATTCTGTCCGATCTGGCGTCGATGCTCACGGGTTCTCTGGGTATGCTTCCGTCTGCAACGCTCGGTATCGTGCGTGAAGATGGCAAGCGCAATGCACTTTACGAGCCAATCCATGGCAGTGCGCCAGACATTGCCGGGAAGGGCATTGCTAACCCGCTGGCGCAGATCCTGTCTTTTGCGATGCTGCTACGTTACTCGCTCAACCGGGGTGAGGATGCGGAATTGATCGAAAAGGCTGTGTCTAATGTTCTGGCAAGCGGCCTGCGCACTGCTGACATCATGTCTCCAGGGATGGCTCGCGTTGGTACGGATATGATGGGACAGGCCGTCCTGCGCGAAATGGAAAAGCTGGCCTGATTTTACCTTAGATTGTTTCTGCTTAAGGGCCGGGTAGTTCCATAAAGGAGCCGCCCGGCTTTTTTTGTGCACAAAAAACGTGTCAGTCATGTGCCGATGGGCTGTGGTCAAATGAGGGCGGACGGCGCTAGGGTCTCTGCGCGATAAAGCCACCGGGAACCCATCATGTCTCTCATTGCCGACCGTCTGAACCGTATCTTGCCGAGCCAGACGATTGCGATTACCCAGAAAGCCCGTGCCCTGAAGGCAGAGGGCCGCGATATTATCAGTCTTTCAGCTGGTGAGCCGGATTTTGATACGCCGGATTTCGTCAAGCAGGCCGCCATTCAGGCCATTCAGAATGGCGAGACGAAATACACGGATGTTGCAGGTACGATGCCGCTGCGTGAAGCCGTTGCGGCCCGACTGAACGCTGATTTCGATCTGGATTACCGTGCTGAGGAAATCTGTGTTTCGACTGGCGGCAAGCAGGTTATTTATAATGTGATGGTGGCCACCCTGAATGCGGGCGATGAAGTCATCATTCCGGCTCCGGCCTGGGTGTCTTACCCTGATATCGTCTCGCTGGCAGACGGAGCACCTGTCGTAATCCAGACAACGGCTGAGAACGGTTTCCGCCTGACGGCTGACCAGCTTCGCGCTGCCATTACGCCGAAGACGAAATGGCTGATGCTGAACTCGCCCTGCAATCCGACAGGCGCCGCATACGACGAACATCACCTCAAGGCGCTGACTGAAGTTTTGTTAGAGCATCCGCATGTGTGGATCCTGACGGACGATATGTACGCCAAGCTGATGTATGAAGGCGCCGTCGCCAAGACGTTTGTGCAGGTCGAACCGCGTCTGCGGGACCGAACGGTGACGATGAATGGCGTGTCCAAGGCCTATGCCATGACGGGCTGGCGGATTGGCTTTTCCGCAGCGCCTGTGGAACTGACGCGCCAGCTGATCAAGCTGCAAGGACAGAGCACGAGCAATCCGTGCTCCATTGCTCAGGCTGCGGCCAAGGAGGCCGTTTCAGGCCCGCAGGATTTCATTGGGGAAATGGTGAGTGTTTATGAGCAGCGCCGCAATCTTGTGGTGTCCATGCTCAATGAAGCACCTGGCTTGAACTGTGCAAAGCCGGAAGGAGCGTTTTACGTCTTCCCATCCATCGAGGGAACACTTGGAAAAACGAGTAAGGGTGGCCATCTGATCGACAGTGACGAGGCCTTTGTCACGGCTCTTCTGGATGAGACGGGCGTTGCCGCAGTTCATGGAAGTGCTTTCCTGACGCCCGGATATTTCCGGATTTCCTATGCCACCAGCACCGAGCTTCTGAAGGAAGCCTGCACCCGCATTCAGCAGTTCTGTCAGGGCCTGTCATGACGTTTCGTATTGCATCCCGTCTGGCAACACTCCCCAAGCCAGCCACTATCGCTATGGCAGCGCGGGCCCGCGAATTGCGGGCGGAGGGTGAAGACGTCATTTCACTTGCCCTTGGACAGCCGGATTTTCCATCACCGCCAGAAGCCATTGAAGCCGCTTATGCAGCCGGGTTGGCTGGTGATACGGGTTATCCTCCCATTCCGGGCCAGAAGGCGCTGATTGACGCCATTATTCATAAGTTCAAGCGGGATAATGATCTGACGGTCACGTCTGACCGTATTATGGTGGCCAATGGTGGCAAGCAGGTCATCTATAATGCTTTTGCGGCAACGCTGGATGACGGGGACGAAGTTATCGTTCCCGCGCCTTACTGGGTCAGCTATCCACTGATTGCCCGGATGCTGGGTGGGACGGCCGTTGAAATTCCCTGCCCGGAAGAAAATGGTTTCCGGCCTGACGCAGCGACAATCAAGGCTGCGATTACGTCTAAAACCCGTTGGCTGGTTCTCAATTTTCCGAACAATCCTACCGGTGCCATCCTTGAACGTCATGACCTTGAAGCCATTGCCGATGTCTTGCGCGATGCGCCGCATGTTCTTGTCATGTCTGATGAAATTTACGAGCACCTGACATTTGATGGTCGCAGGCATCTGTCCATCTTGCAGGTGGCGCCTGATCTGGCAGACCGCATTCTGGTCATTAATGGTATGGCCAAGGCTTATGCCATGACGGGCTGGCGCGTCGGTTTTGCATGTGGTCCGACACCGCTCATCAAGGCGATGATTGCAGTGCAGGGGAACACAACTTCCGGTGTTTGCACGCTTGCTCAGGCCGGCTCTGCCGCTGCGTTGAAAGGTGGGCTGGATCGTATTGAGCAGATGCGCGAAACCTACCAGCGTCGTCGAGATACGATGGTTGAAGCGCTTCAGGCTATTCCGGGACTGACATGCGCCGTTCCGGAAGGCGCTTTCTATGTTTATCCGGGTGTTGGCGAACTGACTGGCGGCACTTCTGCCAGTGGGCGATTGCTTGATACGGATGTGGCATTTGCAGAGGCCTTGCTTGAAGAGGCTCATGTTGCAACCGTTCCGGGAACTGCGTTTGGCTTTAGCCCTTATCTGCGCCTCTCATGCGCAGCGTCCGACGACCAGCTTGCGGAGGCATGTCGCCGCATTGAAGGGTTTGTAAAAGGTATCCGCAAAACCTGAGAAGCATGGACGGAAACGGAGCGGAGTGTCAGAATTGGATCATGACACAGACAATCCCTCCGTTCTCTGACCTGTCTTTTCCCCGTCCAGACGAAGCGTCTCTTAAGGCGCGCTACGCGGACATTTCGTCGCTGCTTGATCGCGGGCAGCGCGAAGAGGCTCTCAAGGCCTTTGACGCCGTTCGGCGAGAGTATGAATCCTGGGCCTCCCACGTTCATCTCCAGTTTTCCCGCAACACGCAGGACGAGACGGCGAAGACGGACCGTGACTACGCGGATCGCCTTTCGCCTGTTGCGACGGACCATGAAGTCATCATCAAGAAGCGTCTGCTGGCAGACCCTGATCGTGCCGGTCTGGAAGCACTCCTGACGCCACATGTGGTTCATCTGTGGGAAGCAGACACCACGACGTTTGATCCCCGGATCAGCACGGATCTGGAAGAAGAAGCGCGCCTGACGGGCGAATACACGGCGCTTCTGGCCTCGGCGAAAATTGCCTTTGATGGCAAGGTTCTGAACCTGTCAGGGCTTGTACCATATTTGCAGGGGCCGGATCGGGACGTCCGCCATGCCGCCGAGCAGGCACGCTGGGCCTTTTTTGAAGAACACGGCGAAGAACTGGATACGCTTTATGGGCGTCTGGTTGAGCTGCGTGACCGGATGGCGAAAACGCTGGGGTTCGAGAACTATATCGGGCTGGGTTACCGCCGGATGCGCCGGACAGATTACGGCCCGGAGCAGGTGGCATCTTTCCGGGAAAAGGTTCTTAGTTCTGTTACCCCATTGGTTCAGTCACTGCTGGAACGCCGTCGCCTTAAAATGGGATGGGACAAGGTCTGGGCCTGGGACGAGGCACTGATCGATTTGCAGGGGAATCCGGAGCCAGCAGGAGATCATGATCTGCTCGTGGCGCGGGCAGAGGGCATGTTCCGTGCGCTCGACCCCAAAGGCGAAATGGGCGATTTCTACGTTCAGATGCGGGATCTCGGATATCTTGATCTGAAAAACCGGGACAACAAGGCGGGCGGCGGCTTCTGCACCTCATTCCCGACCGTTGGCAGCCCTTACATCTTTGCCAATTTCAATGGCACCCATAACGATATTGGCGTGTTTACCCACGAGATGGGGCATGCCTTCCAGAACTGGAAAAGCCGCGATCAGGACTGGGTCGATCAGCTCTGGCCAACCATGGAAGCTGCCGAGATTCATTCCATGGGCTTGGAATTTCTGACCTGGCCGCAAATTGATACACTGGTCGAAGACGGGGCAGGGGACCGGTACCGCCGAATGCATCTCATCGATGCGCTCTCATTTTTTCCATACGGTGTCTGTGTCGATCACTTCCAGCATGAAGTGTATGCCAATCCGCAGATGACAGCGGCAGAACGGCACGAGACCTGGGCACGCCTGGAGAAAATGTACATGCCCTGGCGGGACTGGGGCGATCTGGCTTATCCGGCAAAGGGTGGCCGCTGGCAGGCCCAGCTCCATATCTATCGCCTACCATTTTATTACATTGATTATGCTCTGGCTCAGTGCTGTGCACTGCAACTCTGGCTTCGTTCCCGTATGAACCGGGAAGCCACGTTCGAGACATATCGCAAGCTGTGCTCGGAAGGCGGCTCCAAGCCGTTCTCACAGCTTGTGGCTGATGCTGGTCTGGTATCCCCGTTTGAGGAGGATGCTTTGGCGGAAGTCGTTCATGAAGCCGAGCAGGAACTCGGAATCTGAGGCAACGGTTCTGGCTCTGAAGGGTAACTTCAGAGCCAGAATGAACGGTTTATCCGCGGCTATTCCACTCGGAAATCAGGTCAAGAACGGCCTGTGGGGACATGCCGCGAGCATTCCCCAGAGCCTTCGACCCGTCGCCGTTCAGGGCGTGACCATCTGGCGTCACGATGATGACTGTTGGAACAGCCTTGATCGTCACATCATATTTCTGAGCCAGATCGAGATTGGTGTTAATGCGGCCAACATTCACCGGGACGATCACAAACTGGCTGTCCAGCCATGCCTTTGCGTCGGGCAGGGCAAAAATGCCGGAGAGCATTTTGCAGTCCGGGCACCAGTTGCCGCCGAAATCGAGAAGCACCTTCCGGCCCGTTTTGGCAGCAAGTGCAAAGGCATCGCGCACCTGCTCCTGGGCGACGGACGTATCTGGATAAGGTGTTGCGACCGGCGGGGCTGATGTTTCCGTCAGTTTGGGCGCAGGCGTACTTGCAGCCTGTGCTGAAAAAGGTGCGGAAAGCGCCAGACCCAGTCCGGCGGCAGCAAGAAGGGAAACGCGCATAAAAAAGGCTTTCATTGATCGAGTGGTCTGCATCACATAACGCAGTGTCACAGCAAAACGATTAAAGCCTACTTCATTCGGAAGGTCATGCTTTTGATAACGCAACACGGTTCACCCTCATCGCCCTCCGCTCAGCAGAGTGCGGAAGTCAGTATTCTGGAGACGCTCCTGAGGACGGTCGTCCTCGTTGGGCTTACCCTGGCGCTTGCCGCCATCTTTCGTTTCTGGGAACCCGCCGTAAAGCTCTCTCAGAAGACTGCAGCGACACATGCCTGGCAGTCACTTTACAGCGTGTTTCATATTGAAACGGCGCTCGGGCGAGAACAGCTCATTCTTGTGGGTATTATTCTATTCTGTTTTGCTGTGGCGCTGGTTGTTCAGGTGGCCGGGCTTTTTGCTCTTAAGATGATCAGAAACAGATCCTGACGTCTCAGGCTGAGCGCCGTCTTAGTCCGGACAGTGCTGCAAGAAGCCATGCTAAAATCAGCAAGGTACCGCCATAGGGGGCTATGCGGGCTACTGAGAGTGTCCCGATTTTCAGATCGAACAGCGCGAAAAGCGTGACGGAGACACAGAAGAGCAGCGTGCCTGCCAGCATCGTCAGGCATGCAAGACGCGCCAGGCGTGGCACCAGAAAGGACGCACCCAGCGAGAGCGCGCAGAGTGCGATGGCGTGCCACATGAGGATGTCCACCCCGGAGTGCAGAACGGCACGGCCATTGGGGATGGCAAACATATGGTCGGGGAGGTGAGAGGCAAGCGCCCCGAGAACCACTCCGGATGCGCCTTCGACAGCTCCGGCAATGAAACAGAAGCGGAAGGCGCCGGAAAAATCATGCGTGCTAGAATTTGCGGACATGGCCTGAATGTATCATGAGTGGTGCCGAACATGAATGGACCGCTTGAAGCCGGGACCATTCAGCCAGAGTGGCTGGGACATTGTCCTGGTCTCGCAGATGGAAGGAATGTCTCTTCATGACAGTTACTGTACGCTTCGCAGCTCTTGCCTCGATTGCCATGCTGGCAGGCCTGAGCGCCTGTAATGCCCCGGATGCACCGCCGGCACCGGCGCTGCCGTCTGCTGCATCAACCTATACGCTTTCGACAGCGGATGCCGCATTTCTTCAGCAGGTCGATGCCATGGATCTGACGCAGGTGAGCATTGCGACACTGGCTGCGACGCATAGCAACAGCGATGTTGTGAAGGCTTTCGCCGCAACACTGGTCAATGACCACACGACCAATCGCAAGGCCGTCTCGAAGGTAGCTAGCGATGCCAATCTGACCGTTACTGACAAGCTGAATGCTGGCGATGAAGCTCACGTTGCATCCTTCGGGCATCTGTATGGCGCTGCGTTTGACCGTGTCTTCCTGCGCGAAGTTCTGAGCGTTCAGACGCCTGCTCTCAGTAGTGCTCTGGCAACAGCATCGCAGTCCGGCGGAACGGCCGATATCAAGACGCTGGCATCAGACACTACGAAGATGCTCAAGGACCATACGACTCGTGCGCAGGACCTGAGCGGCGCGAAGACTGTCAAAGGTCATCATCATCACTTCGGTCGTCACTAAGCTTTAGAGGCCAATTATGACGGGTGTTCGGCTTGATCGTATTGTAACGCGTGGCGGCGATTCAGGGCAGACTTCACTGGGAGACGGAACGCGTGTCTCAAAAGCCTGTCCGAGAATTGAGGCCATGGGGACGGTCGATGAGCTGAACGCTCTTCTTGGTTTACTTGATTATTCGCTTAGAGCAGAGGAAAGTATACGTGAACTTTCCTCTGATATTCGAAAAATACAGTCCTGTCTTTTTGATCTGGGCGCAGACTTATGTATTCCTGACAAAGAGCGCCCTCAAAGTCTTACAGTAAAAGCCGTTAGTTGGCTGGAAGAACGTATTGAAGAGATGCGCCTGCAGCAGCCTGCTCTTCAAAGCTTTATTCTGCCCGGCGGTTCTCTTGTTTCTGCTCATGCCCATATGGCCCGGACTGTTGCACGGCGCGCAGAACGGCGGATTGTCGTTCTGGAGCCGGCGCCCGAGGGTGGGCTGAGGTTCCTGAACCGTCTTTCTGATTATTTCTTTGTTCTTGCGCGTCACGCCAATGATCACGGAGCAACGGACATTCTCTGGCAACCGGGGCAGTGGCAGTAAAAGAAAGATGAATACAGTCTTATTGTGTTGATGACAGGACATATAAGATCTGGTAAAAGAATTTCGTCTGATACACCGGAATGAGTTAGAAAACCGGCAGTGTCGACTTTCATTTCCTTGTCAGGGCATGCTTTTTTCTGATCGGCTTCAAGCCTTTCAGAGCCTCCGTCATTCAGGATGGGCATTCTGATCAGGTGACATAGAACAAATTTTATAATTGGTTGAAAAAACGAAGAATGCAGGACGATCAGCAGGTTAGTGAAGACAAACTGCGTGAGGCGCTTGCTCGTCTAGGGTCAGGATCTTCCCGCCCCCAGAAGGCGCGTCCCACAACGCCGACAACAGAACGTCGCCGTCGCTTTGTACGAGATGGTCAGGTTGTTGTTGAACATCAGGCCAGCCGTGGATTTGCACAGCGTAGCAATGCACCGAGCCAGGACGACCAGGACGAAATCGAGCGTCTTCGTCAGTCCGTAAAGCGTGAGCAGCGTCGCTGGGAAGAAGCTGAGCGTTATCTGGCTGAAGCCCGGACGCAGCTCAAAACATATGAAACGCGAGAAGCCCACGCTAAAATCCAGATTACGGAGCTGAACCGTCATCTGCGTGAGCATCAAGACCAAATCCAGTCTCTGAAAGCCCAGCTTCATCAGTCCCGTGAGCAGGCCGCTGAAGCAGCCCGCCGTTCGCCGCGCCCGGTTGGACGTCCGCGTAAGGAAGTGCAGGACGAAATTGTGGTGAAGAAGGTCGAGAAGGCCGCTGTTGAGGCCCCAGCTGTTGTTCTTGACGAGCCGGAACCTGTTCAGTGGTGGGTAAAGGCCTGAATTTCAGGCCGTCGGGCGACGGACAGAACGCCCGAACCAGAAAATGATGCCTAGAAACACTGCCCATCCCAGTCCGGCTCGAACCATGTCCGGAATGGGAAGGGCCAGTGTTTCCGTGCTGCCGGTGGCGCCGACAATGGCTGCCACGGCAACACCCACCAGACTTTCTCCCACAATAAAGCCAGATGCGATCATTGTGCCCTGTTCTTTTGGGAACTTGCGCAGGAGCCAGCCGAGGCCTGCTCCGATTGCGATCGTCACGGAGACGTTGGCAGGCAGGTAGATGCCCATGCCAACGGCCAGAGGCGGTAGAGCAAGACTGCGCCGCTTTAGAAGAATATCCGCAATGACCAGTACAATTCCAAGCACTGCTCCAATCTCCAGCATCAGCCAGTCCAGATTGTGCGTGAGAATACCTGTGGCAATGGCAGCCATCAGAGCTGGTTGTGGCGCTGCCAGAGCCCGGGTTGGGTCCATATCAGCGCGAGGCATGGCTCCTACAAATCCGTAGGCCTGATAAAGTGTCTGCAAGACCCATGGGATAACCACTGCACCGACAGCACAACCAATCAGGAGGGCAACTTCCTGCTTCCAGGGCGATGCGCCGACCAGTTGTCCGGTCTTCAGATCTTGCAGGTTATCATTCGATACTGCGGCAGATGCGGTAATGGCAGAAAGTACAAACAACCCGAATGCAATAACCGTCGGGCGTTGGTCGGGTGAAAGAACGCCGCTGCTTTCCAGTCCCCAGAGTGTGACGGAAATGGCAATGATCGCGATAATTCCGACGCCCGAAATCGGGGAAGAGGATGATCCGATAATGCCCGCCATATAGCCGCAGGCGCTCGCGACCAGAAATCCAAGACCGAAACAGGCGCCCAATCCCAGAAGAACCAGAATAACCAGTGATGCACCGTGTGGTATTGCGGGCCACAGGAACTGGGTGAACAGCCCTGAAAGGACGAGTGCCAGTCCGATGCTCAGGCCAATCAACGTCCGGGGCGCAAGATCCTGATCACTCTCGTCCTGTGAGGCACGATGCTTGATGGACAGAGACTCTTTCAGGCCAACTGCAACAGGTTTGGCCAGTGCGAGCAGCGTCCAAATTGCGGCAACCGCAATTGTTCCGGCGCCGATGAAACGCACTTTATGCAGCCATAAACCTGTTGCCGCGGCCATGGGGTCTGCGGCCGGGTTCAGATGCCCCAGAATGGGGACCATGACGCCCCAGCCCATCAGAACACCCAGCAGCATGGCAATGCCACCGCCGATGCCGACGAGATAACCCGTGCCCAGGAGTGCGAGGGAGAAGCTGATATCCAGCCGAAACACGGAAGCGCCGAAGCTTGTAGCAGCTGAAACGCCGTCGGAAAGAAGCCGTAGCCCTGATGTTGCGAAAGCAACGGCTGCGGAGACAAGGCTCCCTTTTGTCAGGGAACGCACGCTCTGGGCATCGCCTTCAGGGGAAGAGGCTCGCAGGATTTCGGCACAGGCTGTGCCTTCCGGATACGGGAGGTCAGAATTCTTCACCAATGCCCGACGCAGCGGAATCGTGAAGATGACGCCGGTCATGCCTCCTGCAAGTGTCAGCAGGAGTGAGACAAAATATGGAAATTCGTGCCAATACCCGACCATGATGAGGCCAGGCAGCGCTGCGAAGACGCAGGAGAGTGTTCCTGCCGCAGAAGCCTGCGTCTGCACCATATTGTTTTCGAGCACCGTCCCGCCGCCCATCAGACGGAGTACGGCCATTGAAATGATGGTCGCGGGAATAGAGGAGCCAAAGGTCAGGCCAATCTTCAATCCCAGATAGACATTTGCTGCCGTGAAGACGACGGTAATCAGGGCACCCAGAATGATGCCCCGCAAGGTCAGTTCGCGGCTGTCCATAAGTTTCATGGTGGGGCGATCCTGTGATGTCGCGTTGTTTTTTCGGGCATTACGCTGCGGAGGCTCGCACCGCAACCATTCATCAAAAAGCAAATGACAGGCTGGACTGATAATAGAGCCCGCTTTTTGCCCCGGCATTTTTCAGATCATGCGATGCCGCAAACCACGCGACGACATGTGTCCAGTTCCAGTGTCGAGATACGGCCCATGTCAGCAGACCATTAGGGGCTACGCCTATGAAGTGGCTGCGAAACCTGGGGAAATTATAAGCCGAACTGATTGAATAGACGGAAGACGCTGTGGTCTCCCTCCATAGAATCGGGACTTTGATCCGCAAAGACACCTTACCGTAGGACCCCACGACAATGGGGGACAGATTGATCAGGTTCGCTGCGCCAATGTAGCCCGTGTAATCCAGATACGGATTTTGCGGGGCAAACGGCGCACTGTAAGTCCCGACTGTTCCTGTGCGACGGTTTTCATTTCCGCCGGAATAGACGTCCGTCTGAATTCCGAAGAAGGGTTTGAGGGGCAGATTGGAGCGTCTGTATCCCAACGTCGTATTCACGGAGTAAGCAGAGACCTGGCGCCGGGCAGTGGTTCCGTATTGTGTGAAATTGCCCTGCTGCCACAAGACGCCAATGGCATATTCGAGTTGCTGGGCTGTACCGTACCACCGGAAACCGAAATTGTTACGATTTGTCGCGCCCGTTACGGAGCTGATTTTGCTCGCACTGACCAGCGGAACAGAGCCTGTTTTTCCACCAAGATGAAAGCCAATCCAGAACAGATCGAGATAGGATTGAACACGCTGTTGGCCTAGATGGAACGCGGGGACGTCAAAGGTTGTGTTGAAGCCATAGAGGCGCGTGTTCCAGTCCTGCGTGTCGTGGAACATGGCTGTTGGGGTGATGTCTGTCGCGACGAAGTTATAGAGATCGAACCGGACGTGCGGGAAAATGGCGTAAGCGCGGGGTCCGTTCCAGGTAATCTGGATGTTTGGGGGCTCCCGGTCGTAAAGGACATAGGATGGGGCATCGAGAAACTGCTGGCGTCCAAACATGAGGCCTGTCTTGGCTGTGCCAATTGTGCGTTTGTATTCGATGAAGGCCTGATGCAGATCCAGGCGCTTGCGGTAAGTGCTGCCATAGCCATATCCGTTCCAGCCTGCGGCCGTACCGTTCACGAGCTGTGCGAAAACACGCCAGTGTTCTCCAATATGGAGGTCTGCTCCCAGCATATTGCGCGTGACAAAGCGGCCTGATCCGGAGTGGGTGTTTGTCCCCAGCATCGGATAGTCATTGTACCAGTTGCGAAGGCGGGTGCGCTCGGACAGGGACAGCCAGATTGTGCGTTCATTGTTGAGAGCAATGAATTTCAACGGATCGAAAATGTCGCTCTGATGCCGTTTGTTACGCAGGTATGACCAGTCTTCCGCCCATGGCGCGACACCATAGCGTCCGACTGGTCCAAAACCTGCACCTTCGCCGTTGCCGCGATTGAATCCACCCCATCGGGGCTGGCGTCCGATCGGCGCCACATTCTGGCTCGGCGTCAGGCGGCGTGGTTGTTCCAGAAACCCTGCATGGGGAAAGTTCTGAATTTCCGGACGTTCTGCGTGATGGACCTTGATCCTTTCTTCTTTCGATGCCGAAACGTCAGGAGTCGCAGAAAAGGCTGAGGACCCAAAGCCTGCCAGGCAAGCCAAGGTCGTTTTCAGCGTAATCCGGATTTTGACGTCAGGTGAAAGAGAAGGAAAAAGGCCCTTACTGCGTCCGGCCACGGAACTTTACGACGGGCAGATGCTGCTGGTTGTAAGTCAGCTCATCTTTGGTCAGCTGATAGCCGATTTCGAGCGTGTAAGGATTTTCCTGGATGTTCTTGGATGCAGGAAGATCAACAAGGCGCAGATCCGTACGAACAGACTGGTTGCTGACATTCGGCTCCAGCTTGAATGTGTCCGTGAAGATTTTCTTATCCACGATTTTTCCGTCACGCATAATGACGATAAAATAGGGGACGTTGATGGTGCCGGTCTTGGAGGCAGGGCCTCGCGTCAGGTTCATTGCCAGACTGACGCGGGTACGAATCATCTGCTGGTCTTTGGGGCCTTTGGGGCCACGTTCACAGTCTCCCGAAATGGCGGTGAGCTGTGCATGGCTGACCAGATTCCCGATGTCCGGCTCTTTTCCGTCATAGACAAACCGGTCTGCTGCGGCGCTGGGAATATCCGTGACCGGGCATGTGGGGGCAAAGAAGCCCGGATTGGATTCGTCACATCCCGCGAGTGTTGAAATCGCGACGACGGCAAAAGCCGGGACAAACAGGGACGTGGCAAGGCGCCGAAAGGCTGGCATCTGCTGTAGAAACTCCCACAAAGCGGCCCGGACGTTGCGACATGCGTCAATCCGGTCGATACTGGTCCTACATATCGAACTCCGCCCGCTTGGGGAACACCATGTCAGATCAGACAACTCTTGCACCTGAAGGTGCTGCACACCAGAAGACGCTCCGCGTCCTGCTGGCCGGGCCTCGCGGCTTCTGCGCCGGTGTGGATCGTGCCATCCGTGTCGTTGAAGAAGCGCTGCGCCGTTATGGCGCGCCCGTCTATGTTCGTCACGAAATCGTCCATAACCGTACTGTGGTTGAAGGGCTGGAGGCAAAGGGTGCCATTTTCGTCGAGGAACTCGATGAAGTGCCGGCCGACGGTCATGTCGTTTTCTCAGCGCATGGCGTGCCGAAGTCAGTTCCAGCCGAAGCGCAGCGTCGCAACCTGCTGTACCTAGATGCAACGTGCCCGCTGGTCTCCAAGGTGCACCGCGAAGCGGAACGTCACTTTGCAGGCGGTGGCCCGGAGCAGCTTCATATTCTGATGATCGGTCATGCCGGCCATCCGGAGGTGGTGGGCACAATGGGCCAGCTTCCGCCGGGCGCTGTCACGCTCATCAACGACGCTGAAGAAGCCCGCACGATTCAGCCAAAGGATCCGGCGAAGCTGGCCTTCATCACGCAGACGACGCTGTCTGTGGATGATACGGCTGAGATCGTCGATATTCTGCGGACTCGCTTCCCGCTGATTGAAGGCCCGAAGCGCGAAGATATCTGCTACGCGACGACCAATCGTCAGGAAGCTGTGAAGGCCATTGCGCCAGAAAGTGATCTGGTCATCGTGATCGGTTCGCCAAACTCTTCCAATTCGCAGCGTCTTCGGGAAGTGGCCGAGCGTTCTGGTGCCCGCCGTGCACTTCTGGTGCCGAAGCTGGAAAATCTGGACTGGTCTGTGCTGGAAGGCGTTGAAACGCTCGGCATCAGTGCAGGTGCGTCAGCTCCGGAAAGCCTCGTGCAGGAAATGGTGACGGCGCTTGCGGCAAAGTACACGCTGAAGATCGAAGAGCGAATCATGAAGGAGGAAAACATCAATTTCCGCCTTCCAGGTCCGCTTGCTGGTGAGGACAACTGAGTCTTCATGGCCGTCTATACTGAACTGGCGGCCGAGGCGCTTGAAGCGTTTCTTGGCACATATGACATCGGTGCCCTGGTTTCTTTCCAGGGCATTGCCGAAGGCGTCGAAAACAGCAACTTCCTCCTCCAGACCACGGAAGGGAAGTTCATCCTCACGCTCTTTGAGCGGCGGGTTAAAGCGTCTGACCTTCCATGGTTTCTGGGGCTGATGCAGCATCTGTCGGGGAAGGGCATGAATTGCCCGCAACCCGTACAGGCAAAAGACGGCGTCGCTCTCAGGGTATTGGCAGATCGCCCGGCGGCGATCACCACGTTCCTTCCGGGTCAAGCCGTCCCTCAGATTACAGCATCTGCCTGTCATGCACTGGGACAGGTCCTCGCGACATTCCACAAGCTGGGGCAGGACTACACAGCGGAACGGCTTAATGGGCTGTCTGTGGAAGCGTGGCGCCCGCTTCTTGAGAGCTGTCAGGGCAGTGGGGATGACCTGCTGCCGGGTCTCACGCAGGAACTGTCTGAGGCACTGTCACGGATTGAAAAGTCTTGGCCTGCTGCTGGCAGTTTGCCTCGTGGGCAGATCCATGCAGACCTCTTTCCCGATAATGTCTTCTTTCAGGGCAACCAGGTCTCTGGGCTGATCGATTTCTATTTCGCCTGCACGGACCTGTTTGCTTACGATCTGGCGATCTGTCTGAACGCCTGGTGTTTTCGCGATGAGAAGGTTTTCGAACCCGCTTTCGCTCACGCCATGATCGAAGGTTACGAAAGCGTCCGCAATTTAGAGGTGGCTGAAAAGGAAGCTTTGCCAGTTCTGTGTCAGGGAGCTTCAATCCGGTTTCTGCTGACGCGCCTCTACGACTGGATCAATACCCCGGCTGATGCACTGGTGACCCGCAAGGATCCGCTGGCCTATCTGGGGCGTCTCCGACATTTCTCAGGTGTCGCGCATGTCTGATGCGAACGCGGATCAGCTTCCGGTCGAGATCTGGACGGATGGTGGATGCAAACCCAATCCCGGCCCAGGAGGCTGGGGAGCACTGCTTTGCTTTAAGGGCAAGGAAAAGGAGCTATGGGGCGGCCATCCGGAGACGACCAATAACCGGATGGAACTGACGGCTGCGGCTGAGGCTCTGGAAGCTCTGAAGCGGCCGTGTCGGGTCACGTTGCATACAGACAGTGAATACCTCCGGAACGGTATCACGCGGTGGCATAGTGGTTGGGTACGGCGGAACTGGCGTAATTCAGCTGGTGATCCCGTTGCCAACATGGATCTGTGGCAGCGCATTCTCGATGCGGCCAAACCTCATGAAATCGAATGGCTCTGGGTGAGGGGGCATTCTGGTGATGTGAACAACGAACGTGTGGATGTATTGGCAACCCGGGGGCGGGAAGAGCTCTGAAAAAGTCATGTTTTCTGCGGGTTACTGAAGAAAGTTCAGAAAAATGCAGAAATATGAAAAAAGGGGCTTTACCGACCCCGGCGGTTGGACTAAATACCTCCTCACCGGTCCCGAATAGCTCAGTTGGTAGAGCAAGCGACTGTTAATCGCTGGGTCGTAGGTTCGAGTCCTACTTCGGGAGCCACTCTTTCTTCTTGAAAGATTTGGTTCGGTACAGTGAAAAGCCCCTTACGGGGCTTTTTTCATATCTACTGTACTGATTGACCATCACCGGACGCTTGATGCCGCTCCGGTGATGAGTTCGTGAGATTTTCTCAGAGTTCTTCTGGTCTGACGTCTTCCAGGCGATCCAGCGCCCACAGGCTGGGAAAGAGACGAATCCAGGTTGCCGCGACAAGAATTGTTCCTACGCCGCCTGCGATAACCGCTGCTTCTGGCCCGATGGCTGTTCCCAGCATTCCGCTCTCAAATTCGCCCAGCTGGTTGCTGGAGCCGATGAACAGCGAATTTACAGCAGAGACCCTTCCGCGCATGGCGTCTGGTGTAGCCAGTTGAATGAGTGAAGACCGGACGACAACACTGATGACGTCTGCTGCTCCTAGAACCATCAGGGCGACGACTGAGAGCCATGTGATGTGCGAAGCGCCGAACACAATGGTCGCGATGCCAAAAACGATCACGGAAACAAACATCGTAATTCCAGCTCGGCCCCCAAGTGGATGGCGAGACAGCCAGGCTGATGTAAAGAGCGCTCCGAGCGCAGGGGCTGCGCGCAGAAAGCCCAGCCCGATTGGCCCAACATGGAGAACGCTATCCGCATAGACGGGGAGCATGGCAGTGGCACCGCCAAGCAGAACCGCAAAAAGATCCAGGGAAATCGCGCCAAGAAGGTCGCGACGTCTGTTTAGAAAACCAAGGCCCGCAAATACAGAGGCGAACGTCACAGGGTCTTTTGATGCGACCTTATGGCGCAGCTTTAGAGCCAGCGTTCCTAGAAACGCCAATGCGAATCCAAGCGTCGCAAGGCTGTAACAGATAACTGACCCAAGCCCGTAGAGAAGGCCGCCCAGGCTTGGTCCCACAATGGATGCCGTCATGAACAGCGAGGACATCAGGGCCTGTGCTCTGGGCAGAAGCTGAGGGGGGACGATCGCTGGAAGAAATGCCTGCTGGCACGGCATCTCGAAGCTGCGTAACGTGCCGTAGAACGCTGCAAAAGCGTACACGTAGGCCGGGGTCAGGCAATGCATGGCGGCTATGGCTGCAAGGGCGCCCGTGCTGAGCACTTCCAGAATCTGGCAGATCAGCACCACGCTACGACGATTAAAACGGTCCGCGACGTGTCCGGAGATGAATGTCAGGGGAACCATCGGTAGAAACTGTGCAAGGCCCAGATAGCCCAGCGATGAAACGCTATGGGTCAGGGCATACATCTGCCAGCCGATGGCAATTGTCAGCGTCGTAGCAGAAAGCTGGGAACAGATTCGGCTGATAATCAGTGGGCCGAGGCCGGGAAGGGCTCGTAATGCTGGTTCAATCATTCAGGCACATTAGTCACTTCCGGCGTGCAAGTTTATTGCAAAATTCCGAGCCGGAAGGCAGATGAGAGACATGAATGCTACATCCACACCCAAACCCGTAACGTACGCAACTGTCACCTGGGACCAGCTCCATCGTGACGCCCGTACTCTTGCTGCGACGCTCATGGAAAAGCACGGTCCGTTCCGCGGTATCGTGGCGATTACGCGTGGTGGCCTGATCCCCGCAGCTATTCTTGGCCGTGAAATGGGCTGCCGCCTGATCGAAAGCGTTTCTGTCATCAGCTACGCTGGTGAAGAAGGCACGCAGCAGCAGCCGAAGGTTGTGAAAGCGCCAACCGCCGCAGGTGACGGCGAAGGCTTTTTGATCGTCGATGATCTGGTTGATTCCGGCATTACGGCTCAGTTCGTGCGTGAAATGCTGCCCAAGGCTGTTTTTGCCTGCCTGTATGCCAAACCGGACGGAAAACCGCTGACCGACCACTATGTCACGGAAGTTGCTCAGGACACCTGGGTGCTGTTTCCGTGGGATACGGCACCACTTTTTGTGCCTCCGCTCGTAAGAAATGAAAAAGATTGAAAAAACCCTATTGCGTCCGGAACTTATACCACCTAAGTTCCGCCTCGGTTCGGGGCGTGGCGCAGCCTGGTAGCGCGCCTGTTTTGGGTACAGGAGGCCCC
>NZ_JBDOBO010000036.1:0-24855 GCF_047723935.1 Gluconobacter sp. | reverse complement strand
GCCGCAAAGGGTCAAGGCTGATGTAAGGCGAAACAGGCTGGTCATGGTCCCCCGCTACTGGTTTGTACTTAGAGTGCGCCGCCGCGGCGGCCAATCTGACCACCCAGGCGCAGGCGCAGGGCGTTGAGCTTGATAAAGCCCTGTGCGTCCTGCTGGTTATACGCGCCCTCGTCATCTTCAAATGTTACGACGCGGGTATCATACAGGCTGTTCGGGCTTTCGCGTCCGACGCAAACGACATTGCCCTTATAGAGTTTCATGCGGACGCGGCCGTTGACGGAATGCTGGCTGGCATCAATCAGAGCCTGAAGCATCCGGCGCTCTGGGGAGAACCAGAAACCGTTATAGATCAGCTCCGCATAGCGCGGCATGATGCTGTCCTTGAGATGGGCAGCTTCACGATCCAGCGTGATGCTCTCGATGGAACGATGAGCGGCCAGCAGGATCGTGCCACCTGGCGTTTCATAGATGCCGCGGGACTTCATGCCCACAAAGCGGTTCTCCACGATGTCCAGACGGCCGATGCCGTTGTCGCGGCCCAGTTCGTTCAGGCGCGTCAGCAGTGTTGCCGGGGTCATCGCAACGCCGTTGATGGCAACCGGGTCACCATTCACGAAGTCAATGCTGATTTCCGTAGCCTTGTCCGGCGCGGCTTCCGGGGAGATGGTGCGCTGGAAAACGATTTCGTCAGGCGCGACGGCCGGATCTTCGAGCAGCTTGCCTTCGGACGAGGAATGCAGAAGGTTGGCGTCAACGGAGAAGGGGGCTTCGCCGCGCTTGTCTTTCGTGACGGGGATCTGGTTTTCTTCAGCGAATTCCAGCAGCTTGGTGCGGGATGTCAGTTCCCATTCGCGCCATGGGGAAATGACTTTCACGTCCGGCTTCAGAGCATAGTAGCCAAGTTCGAAACGGACCTGATCGTTGCCCTTGCCGGTTGCGCCATGAGCCACGGCATCAGCGCCAACAGCTTCGGCGATCTCGATCTGACGCTTGGCGATCAGCGGACGGGCGATGGACGTCCCGAGGAGGTACTGGCCTTCATAAACCGTGTTCGCGCGGAACATCGGGAAGACATAGTCCTTCACGAAGGTCTCGCGCAGATCCTCGACGAAGATTTCCTTCACGCCGAACATCTCGGCCTTCTTGCGGGCCGGCTCCAGCTCTTCGCCCTGACCAAGGTCAGCCGTAAAGGTCACGACCTCGCAGTTATAGGTCTTCTGGAGCCATCGAAGGATGACCGAAGTGTCCAGCCCGCCGGAATAGGCGAGAACGACTTTCTTGACGTCCTGATGGGCGCTCATAACTGCGTGGTCCTTAATGGTGTTCGTTCGGAAGGCGTTTCTAGCATCCCGCGTCCGTGAGGGAAACCGGGCGTCAGACGGTTTTGCGCTGACGTTCGCTTTCGGTTTTGAGCTGTCCGCAGGCTGCAAGAATGTCCTGGCCCCGTGGTGTACGGATCGGGGCGGCAAATCCTGCATCCATCACGATCTTTGCGAACTTTGCGAGCTGCTCTTTTGTGGAGGGGCGGAACTCTGATCCCGGCCAAGGATTGAAAGGAATAAGGTTCACTTTCGCCGGCAGGTCTTTGATTAGGCGGACTAGCTCCCGTGCATCGGCTTCGCTGTCATTCACGCCGCGTAGCATGATGTATTCGAAGGTGATGCGGCGGGAATTGGACGCTGCAGGATAACGCTTGCAGGCGGCCATCAGTTCCTCGATCGGGTACTTGCGGTTCAGAGGAACGATCTGATCGCGCAGTTCGTTTGTGACCGCATGCAGGGAAATGGCGAGGCCTACCCCCAGTTCTTCACCGCAGCGATCCATCATCGGCACGACGCCTGACGTGGACAGCGTGATGCGGCGCCTGGAGAGGGCAATCCCTTCTCCATCCATGACGATGCGCATGGCTTTGGCGACGTTATCGTAATTGTAGAGCGGTTCGCCCATTCCCATCAGAACGATGGTGGAGAGAAAGCGTGGCATGTCCGCGCTTGGGCTTGGCCACTCTTTGTAGCTGTCTCGTGCAGCCATGAACTGGCCGACAATTTCTGCTGGGCCGAGGTTGCGAACGAGCTTCTGCGTCCCTGTGTGGCAGAACGTGCAGGAGAGCGTACATCCGACCTGTGAAGAGATGCAGACAGCACCGCGATCTTCCTTACGATCAGGAATATAAACTGTTTCAGCTTCCTGACCGTCTCGGAAGCGGAAAAGAAATTTCCGCGTTGCATCCACCGACGTCTGTTCCGTCGTTGTCGTCGGGCGGCCGACGATGAAGTGGTCTGCAAGTTTCGCCTGAAGGGGTTTGGCGATTGTGCTCATCTTCGAGAAGTCGGTGGCACCCTGATGGTAGATCCAGTGCCAGATCTGTTTTGCGCGGAAAGGCTTTTCGCCGATTTCCGTCATCAGGGTTGCCAGCTCTTCGCGTGACATTCCGACCAGATCACGCCGTCCGTCTTCCAGTCGTGCCTCAGGTGGGGCGAACAGGGCGGACTTTGCGCGAATGCGTTCGCGCTCCGCCTCATTCAGATCATCTGAAGCGATGGAATTGATACGGGGGAGGGTGTCGGGATGTTTCAAAGCGGTCATGGCGGCGGAGCCATAGCACGGGGAGGGCGCAGATTTCCAAGGGAAAGTGAGGTGGTGCAAGAAAGATTAGACTCTTTGTACCGTTCGGTACAAAATATGGTTTCTTCTTTGGTTCTGAAAGGTACGACATGCAGACGCGTCCACCTGTGCCCCCATTCACGCGGGACACCGCTCTTCAGAAAGTTCGAGCGGCTGAAGATGCCTGGAACCGTCAAGATCCGGAGACAGTTGCGCTGGCCTATACGGCCGACAGTCGTTGGCGCAACCGGGATCAGTTTGTTCACGGGCGGTCTGAAATTAAGGAATTCCTGACGAGAAAATGGGAGAGAGAGCGTGAGTATCGGCTGATTAAGGAGCTTTGGGCATTTCACGAGAACCGGATCGCCGTCCGCTTTGTTTATGAGTGGCGAGATGGGCAGGGCCAGTGGTGGCGATCGCACGGGAATGAAAACTGGGGTTTTGACGAGGCAGGCCTCATGGCAGAGCGGCATGCCAGCATCAATGATGTGCCAATCAAGGACGCTCAACGCCTGTTCCACTGGGAAGGCAAGGTTCGACCTGAGGGACATCCTGGATTGAGTGATTTGGGGCTATGACGGGATCAGGCGGCCGTAGCCGTACTGCTATCTTGCAAAATATCGCTGAGGTATTTCGTCAGTATGGGTACGAAGGGGCGTCTCTCAGTCGCTTCACAGCTGCGACTGGGCTGGGAAAAGGCAGCCTCTACAATTTCTTTCCGGAAGGGAAGAAGCAGATGGCTGCTGAAGTCCTGGAGCATATCCAGCAGTGGTTCGATGCTGAAATTTTTAGCCCTTTGGAAACGGAAGAAGACCCCAAGGTCGGCCTAACAGCGATGTTCGAAGGTACTGAGCAGTACTTTAGGTCAGGCCAGAGAATCTGTCTGATGGGGTTGCTGGCCCTGAGCGTAGACACATCGTTTGCTATGCAGATTAGAAACTATTTTCTGCGCTGGCAGGAAAGTCTGTCTCAGGCGCTCCAGCGGCTGGGGCGTTCGACAAGCGACGCTGTTGATCTGTCTGAGGAAATCGTTAGTGGCATTCAGGGAGCATTAGTGTTGGCGCATGCTCGAGGCGACGCAGGTGTTTTCAAACGTCGCCTTGAGTCGTTCAAGCTGCGTCTGGATCTTCCAGCGGGCCATTACGACGAGCGGCAATGAGAAACTCCCGATTGCCTTCGGGGCCAGTAATGGGGCTGGCTTCAACGCCCAGAACATCCCATCCTGGAATGGCCGAAAGCCAGTTATGGATTTCGGCACAGACGCGCTCATGAACGGCGGGGTCCCGTACCACGCCCTTTGCGCCAACTTCGTTTCGCCCGGCTTCAAATTGCGGCTTGATCAGAGCGATTGCCCAGGCATCCGGGGTTGTTAGTTTAAGCGCGGCGGCCAGCACGGTTTTGAGGCTGATAAAGCTGGCGTCGCAAACGACGATGCCTGCGCGTTCAGGAATCTGTTCTGCTGTAAGGGCGCGCGCGTTCGTCTTTTCCATGACGACGACGCGTTCATCAGAGCGGATTTTCCACGCAAGCTGACCGTGCCCGACATCAACGGCATAAACTTTCGTCGCGCCGTGCGTGAGAAGGACATCCGTAAATCCGCCCGTTGAGGTACCGACATCAATGGCAATACGGTCTTTGGGGTCTAGCCCGAAATGCTCAATGCCGTGAATGAGTTTTAGGCCGCCGCGAGACACCCAGGGATGATCCTGCCCTTTGAGGGACAGGGGGGCATCCTCTGGAAGCTGGTCTCCAGCCTTGGCGATACGCCGATCCCCCGTATAGGCAAGACCTGCCATAATGAGGGACTGGGCACGAGTTCGGCTGTCAACCAGTCCCCGATCAACGAGGAGCTGGTCTGCGCGGCGTTTAGCCATGTCTCAGGCAGACTGCTGGACGACTTCGACGCCCAGTGCGGCTGCTGCCGTGCGAACGATATGCGGAGCTGTCAGGCCAGCTTCGTCATACTGAACGTCAGGGGCATTATGATCGATGTACCTATCCGGGAGAGCCAGTGGACGGAATTTCACCGTATCCAGCAGACCGGTTTCTGCAAGGTGCTGCACAACCAGGCTGCTGAAGCCGCCAATCGCACCTTCTTCAAGGGTGATGAGAACTTCATGCTGGCTGACCAGATCATCAACAAGCTTCGTGTCGATCGGCTTGGCGAAGCGGGCATCTGCTACCGTGACCGGAACGCCCTGAGCAGCCAGTTGGTCCGCTGCGCGCAGAGATTCGTGCAGACGTGTACCGAGCGACAGAATGGCAACACCTGCGCGGGCGCCAGGTGCCTGACGCGCTTCGCGAACGATGCGGCCCTTGCCGATTTCCTGCACTTCGCCTTTTTCCGGAAGGTCTAGGCCGATGCCACTGCCACGGGGGTAACGGAAAGCAATCGGGCCAGCGTCATATTCGCAAGCCGTTGCCGTAGCATGCAGCAGCTCGATTTCGTCCGACGGTGCCATCACGACCATGTTTGGCAGACAGCACAGATAGTTCAGGTCGAAAGACCCGGCATGCGTCGCGCCATCAGCACCGACCAGACCAGCGCGGTCGATGGCGAAGCGGACAGGAAGGTTCTGAAGCGCCACGTCGTGCACGACCTGATCATAGGCGCGCTGAAGGAACGTGGAGTAAATGGCGCAGAATGGACGCAGACCTTCGGACGCAATACCTGCAGCAAAAGTGACGGCGTGCTGTTCGGCAATACCCACGTCAAAGAAGCGGTCCGGATAGGCCTTGGCGAAAGCTGTAAGACCGGTGCCGGAAGGCATGGCTGCCGTGATGGTAACGAGCTTGTCGTCTGTCTTTGCGCGACGCAGGAGTTCGCGGCTGAAAATCGACGTGTAGCTCGGCGGTCCAGCCGGAGCCTTCTTCTGCTCGCCTGTCACGACATTGAATTTGCTGACAGCGTGATATTTGTCGCCAGCAGCCTCGGCAGGCTTATAACCGCGGCCTTTTTCCGTGATGATGTGGAGCAGGATCGGGCCTTGATCGTCCGCATCGCGCAGGTTGCGCAGGATGGGGACAAGCTGGTTCATGTCATGGCCGTCAACGGGGCCGACATAGTAGAAACCGAGCTCTTCAAACAGCGTGCCGCCTGTGATCATGCCACGGGCATATTCTTCAGCGCGCTTGGCCGTCCGCTCGATCTTACCGGGCAGGCGCTTGGCAACCTTGCCAGCCAAGTCACGCAGACCAAAGAACTGGCGCGAAGACATCAGGCGGGAGAGGTAGTTCGACATCGAACCCACCGGTGGTGCGATCGACATTTCATTGTCGTTCAGCACCACGATCAGACGGTTCGCGCCCGGACCTGCAACAGCGGCGTTGTTCATGGCTTCGTAGGCCATGCCAGCGGAGATAGAGCCATCACCAATGACCGCAATCACGTTGCGCTCATGGTAGCTCGGATCTTCTTCCGCGCGTAGGTGATGGGCCACAGCCATACCAAGACCGGCAGAAATGGACGTGGACGAATGAGCGGCACCGAACGGGTCGTATTCGCTTTCCGCGCGACGGGTGAAGCCGGACAGGCCTTCCGGCTGACGTAGGGTGCGAATACGATCGCGACGTCCTGTCAGGATCTTATGCGGGTAAGCCTGATGGCCAACATCCCAGATGATACGGTCATCTGGAGTGTTGAATACGGCGTGTAGCGCAACGGTCAGTTCGACGACGCCAAGAGAGGCGCCAAGGTGGCCGCCGGTTGTGGAAACGGCGTCAACCGTTTCGGAGCGCAGTTCGTCGGCAAGCTGCTTGAGCTGATCGACGGAAAGATTCCGCATATCTGACGGCAGGGTCACGCGGTCCAGAACCGGATAGCGACCGTATGTGGGAATCGTGGAAGACGGGTTGCTCATGAAATCAGTTCCTGCGCTCGACGACGTAGTCTGCAAGGGCCCTGAGGGCTGCGGCCTGTGCGCCGAAAGATGAAAGGGCCTCCCGGGCCTGATCGCTCAGGCGGCGGGCCTCGGCGCGAGCTCCGTCAATGCCAAGCAGGGAGACATAGGTTGATTTGCCGCTGGCTTCATCCTTGCCAGCAGTTTTGCCGAGTTCCTCGGCGCTTGCGGTCGTGTCCAGAACGTCGTCCGCAACCTGAAAGGCTGTTCCAAGATTCTGGCCGTACGAGACAATGGCGTCCCGTCGATCATCGGTCACACCCGCCAGAATTGCTCCTGATTCGGCTGCATAGCGGATCAGGGCACCTGTTTTCAGGGCGTGAAGACGGCGGACTTCATCCAGAGGGAGGGCACGGCCTTCACCCCGGATATCGATGACCTGGCCACCAACCATTCCCGCTGCGCCTGAGGCACGAGCCAGGGCAAGTGCGAGGTTGGAGCGGATGGTGGCGTCGGAAGACGTTTCATCCTCAAGAAGGATCTCGAAAGCACGCGTCTGAAGAGCGTCGCCGGCAAGGATGGCAATGGCTTCGTCAAACTGACGGTGCGTGGAAGGACGTCCACGGCGGAGATCATCGTCATCCATGGACGGGAGATCATCATGCACAAGAGAATATGCGTGAAGCAGTTCGACTGACGCCGCAACGCGCAGCGCAGCCCTGCGGTCTGCACCAAATAGAGACGCAACTTCTACGGCCAGAAAGCCACGAAGACGCTTTCCGCCACCGAGGGCAGCGTAGCGCATGGCTTCAAGAAGAATGGATTCGTCACCCGGCACCATCGGGAGCAGGGCGTCGATTGTCGCTTCGATGTCCGTGCAGGCGTGGGCGAGAGCCTCCTTGAGGGAGGTGGACGTGGTGGCACTCATCGGCCGGTCTCTCCGGTATCGGCAAGAGGCTCCGTGCCTGTGCTGCCGTCATCGTTCTGGACAATGGCGCGCACACGCATCTCGGCCTCTCCCAGCTTTGCATCGCAGTGCTTGCGTAGGGCTGCACCGCGTTCATAGGCAGAAATGGCGTCTTCAAGCTTCATCTGTCCGCCTTCAAGGCCACGGACGATCCGCTCCAGCTCGGAGAGGGCATCTTCGAAAGACATGGCATCAATGGGTTCGGGCATGGAAAGCCTCAAGACACGCTTTGGGAAACAAGGTAGCGAGGGATTACAGCCAGATGACAGGTTTTGCCAGCCCTGTGCTTGGGAACGGGGGAGTTTCCTCAGGAGGGTTGCGTTTCTGCACGCCTGCGGATGACAAATGAAAGAACGCCAGCGCTCTCTGTGAAGGCCACCATCGCATGGCCTGTTTCGCGGCAATAAGACTGGAAATCCGCCACTGAAGCGCGATCCGTCGCCAGAATACGAAGGCGTGTTCCGGGCGCCATGTCACGCAGGGCGCGGTTCGCCTTGAGAACGGGCATGGGGCAGGCAAGACCGCGCAGGTCCAGCAGGGTCTCCATCGGAGGTATCGTCATGACGTCTGTTATGCCCTGCGCCGTGCCGTGGGCCAAGTAACGGATTTTCCATTGCCGAAATAGCGTGGTTTTTCTATAACTGTGGCTTAATGCCATAAAGCGTCCTTCGGGGCGCTTTTTTTGTTTTTGAGGAACACATGGAAAAACAGATCTCTGAAAGGTCGCCGTCTTCCGAGGGAAATGAGCATCGAGCTTATACGATCCGTATCCTGGAAGACCGTGTTCTTCGACTGGAAACAGTCGCTGGGGGGTTGTCAGATCGGTACGAACAACTGCGTACGGAGATGCGGCAGGAAATCAGTTCTCTGCGGGATCAGATGAAATCCCTGGAGACCAAAGTCGATAATGGTAACAGGATTGTGAATGGAAAGCTGGACCGTCTGATCGGTGGTCGGGCTGTTCTGACGGCGATAGTGACGCTGGCAACATCCATCCTCGGAACTGGGATGGTGCATTTCGCTCTGTCTCTCAGCACGCATTGAGGGGACGAGTCATGGAAGGTCTTGATGTCGGACAACTCAAGCATCTGGTGGTGGAGCCAACTCTTGCCGCGCTGGGGCTTGGCGGGAGAGCGGCTGTTAATCTCCTGACGGGCACGGCACTGGCTGAGAGCAGAGGAGCCTACGTAAAGCAGATTGGGGGAGGGCCAGCGCTGGGGCTGTGGCAAATGGAACCTGCAACCCACGACGATTGTTGGGCTAACTTTCTACGTTTCCCGGTTGGGCAGCCATATGCTGTCATTCTGGAAAACATGCTGGCTCATGATCTGCCACGCAGTGCGCAGATGGTCAGTAATTTACGATATGCCTGTGCGATGGCGCGAATCCGGTTTTACCGTGTTCGGGAAGCCCTGCCTGCTGCACAGGATCCGTTTGCCTTAAGCCGGTATCACAAGGTGCATTACAACACCCCGCTCGGCGCGGCAGACCCTATGGCCAATGTCGATTATTTCAGAAGAGCTGTTCAGGCTTAAAGCGAGAGCGATGCCGGGGACCTGTATGCATCACGCTCCCGACATCGCAGGTTTACCTTAGATCGGTATATTATGACCGAATAGTGGCGTAGCTGAATATGCCAATTATTTAATCTGATTTTTATGGGTATTTAACGAAGGGCGAAAAGTCTGTTTTGGGGATTGCCCTGGAACGTTGCAGGACCCGTGTGGGACAGGCGCAGTCCCCGATGAAGCCAGACGCTTCCGCCGATTTTTAGCCATCGACGGCAGAAGGCGAAGTCTTCGGAGAGATATGTCCTCGTCTCCGGGTCAATCATGCAGTCGAACAAGGCAAAAGGATTCTGTGGGATCGAATGATCGGTGGGATGGCCACTTTGTTGAGCATCAATGCGCTCGTATTCGGTCTCGGGATAGGCGCTCATCATCTGGCTGATTGTGGCGCGTGTCAGCAGCATGAAGCCAGTTCCGATGTAAGAAACGGAAGCAATTTCGGCTGGCGGTGAAGTGTCATACAGCGCAGAGCAGTCGCCAACATAGCGTAGGCTGGCGCTCTCCGGGGGTTCGCCTTTGCCCATGAACCGCTGGGTATTATGGTCCCAGTAGTGAGATTTGAGCGGGTAGGCTCCGCCGATAACCGGCTTGTCTGCGTTTAGAAGTGCTTGGATATCTGCAAACGAAAAACCAATATCACTGTCTGCAAATAACAAGTGTGTAGCGTCTGTTTGGGTTATGAATTGGTGAAGAAGCGTATTGCGTGCCCGTGTAATCAAGGCGTCGCTTCCTAGTGTCGAAAGCGTCAGGCGAATATTGTGAGAAGGTGATTCACTTATGCAGCTAATAATGGACTGCATGTATGCTTGGGTGACTGTTCCACCAAAGCAGGGTGTCGCAATGAAGACGTGTGGGGCTGCGTTCATGGGGAGATAGTGTTCTATCTCCCCTTAAGAAAGGCTTAAAACTGAGCGGTCAAAGTTTGTTAGCCGCCCATGTGACTTTGCAGAACCATATAAAAAAGAAACGCAGCATCGAGGCCGAGCACAATTGGCGTAAGGCGTTTGAAGTCCCGCAATGCGAGGGCCAATCCCGTATAAAGCAGCAAGCCGCAGGACAGGCTGAGCATGAAGTTTCCGGTGATCCCGGCGATGAGCAGCATCGTGAGGGGCGGAATAGCATCGGACGGGTTGGATGCCACGCGGTGGAGGCTGCCAAGCATATTGAGGCCGACCAAGACGAGAACGGGCGCCGTCGCGATGGCCGGGATAGCGGTAATCAGTGGCCAGAAAATGGAGGAAGCTGCGAAAAGCAGGGCGACGATCAGTGCGCTCAGGCCGGTTCGGCCTCCAGCTTCGACACCTGCAAGGCTTTCGACATAGGCCGAAACCGTACACGTCCCGAGGCTGGCCCCAATGATGCTGGCTGCGCCGTCAGATGCAAAAGCACGATGATCCAGTGCCGGTTTCTCGGGCGTTCCATCCAGACCTGCACGATGGGCAACACTCATCATCGTTGCTGTCGCATCAAAGAAGTCACTGATGAGGAAGTAGAGCGTGATGGGAACGAGAAGGCCGAGGTGGGAGAAAAAACCTGCAAAATCAAAAGGAAGAAACAGATTGGTGGGATAATGCGGCCAGTCCACCATATGCGTGGGCAGGGTCGTGATTGCGCCCTTATCGGTATGAATGAACAGGCCTGCCACAGTCAGTGTCAGAATCGCCAGAAGAAGCCCGGCGGGTACTCTCAGAACCACGAGAACGGCACAGAGAAGCACGCCAGCTAGGCTGAGAATAACGGACGGATCACTCAGAGAACCGAACGTCAGCCCTTGAGCGGTCGGGACAGCAATGCCACTGGTGGTGAGGCCGATGCGTGCGATGAAGGCACCCAGCGCGACTTGAATGCCTAGCACAATTGAAGGCGGAAACCCGCGGATAATACGCTGGCGTATCTGACTGAGGGAAAGCGCTGTGAAGCATAGGCCGCTGAAAAGTACGACTGTAAAGGCGGTCCGTGGGCTCACATGGGCCTGCTGAACGACAACCTGCGCGAACAAAACGTTGCTGCTCATTGCTGGGGCTAGGGCAATGGGCAGTTTCGCCCAAAGAGCCATCAGCAATGTGCCAGCGACCGCACCTGCGATCGTGGTCATGACCATATCGTGGCGATCGAGGCCAGCCGTAGAGAGAATGGCTGGATTGACAGCAACGATATAGGCCATAGCCCCGAAAACCGTCAGGCCAGCGATGATCTCACGCGGAACGGTGGAGCCGCGGGCGGAAATATGAAACCAGCGGTCGAGTGTGGACAGCAACGATCAGGCACTCCGGCGGGAATGAAAATTTTGCTCAGCTATAGTGAAAAAAGTTCATTCCGCCATGGGGCCTTAGTGATTTTTCATTTCGGGTTCGTTTTTTGAGCCCATGCTTTCTTGACCTGAGCGGGTGTCAGGCGCTTCGCAGGCTTGCCAGAAGATGTCGATTTTGAAGGATGTGGCACGCTGCTCGTCCCGCCGCCTGTCGTACTTCCTGGCGCAATGCCCGCTGCCGGGTTGGTATTGGCTTCTCGCACGGCACGCTCACAGGCTGAGCCTTCTCCGACCCCGAGCTGAATGGTGGGGATCAGCGCAGCAGGCGGAAAGAGAACACCGAGGCCTACAGAGGCTGCAACACGTCCTACCAGTTCTGCGCCAGGTAGAATGTTGGGGCCGCTCAAGGGACCAAAAATGTGAACGGCACCTGGAAGGGATAGAATCTGAGGATGAATTGAGCGGGTGGTGACAGCATAATCAAGGGTGTCGTTGCGGAAATTGACGGTTCCTGTTCCGGTTGTGCGAGTAGTTTCAGTCTGGAGAAGGAGAGACTTGGTTTTCAGAATGCCATTGTCGAGGGGCATATCAGCGACGAGGCATTCGAGCTTGGACCTGTCGGGAATGCCGAGGGCGGACAAAACTGCGGATCCGAGCTTCAGTCCGAGCAGGTCCGGGAGAAGGGCGGTGACGTCTCCGCCTCGATCCAGCACTAGTGTGGTTCCGCCATCGCCGTTCGCGACCAGCGATGCGACGGAGTTGCCTGTTGATGTCAGCGTGACGTGGCCGCCGATCGTTCCTTCACCTTTGAAGGTGTCTGTTGCTTTCATGATCTGCGAGAGGGGAAGACGAGAGACATCAAGGCGGAACTTGGTCCGGAACTGTTCATTTTTTGTCGGTTCCAGTGTCGCAGCGGCGCTGATTTTCCCGGAGCCTGTCGCAAAAGTCAGGTGCTTCAGGTCGATAGCGCCATCCTTGACCTCGAATTCGGTATCAATGTTGTCCAGCGGCAGGTCTTTGTTGCGGATATGATCACCGTGATAGGTCACGTGTGCATTCACAGCATTCAGCTTGGGAACATTGATTTTCTGGTCTGGCAAAACACTTTTGCTCGGAGGAGCGGTCTTCTTTGCTTCGCCTGTTTTCGCGCCGATGAAGCCACCAAGATCGGCCAGATCGACCGAGCGTGAATGAAGGGCGGCCTCAACGAACGGTGGTTTTAGGTGGGGATTGACGTTGATGTCTCCACCAATGTCAGACGATCCCATCCTGCCTTCGAATTTCTGGAAACGAATGGCATTTTCGGAATATCCGAGGTTGCCGGTGATGCTGTAGGCCGGAGTATGCGGCACAGGAACGCCTGTCAGGCCGTAAAGCAAAGACATGTCCGGACCGGCAAAATGAAGGGCGAGCTTTGTTCCTTTGAAGTGCAGAGGGTCGTCGACCGTGCCCTTAAGGGTCACATAAGTTGGGCCATTGGCGATGCGGCCATCAATGGGATAGGGTTCAGCAGGTTTGGTCAGAGAGAGTAAAGCCCCCCCGACAATATGGCCGTTGATAGGCGCCTGAGCGTAGCGTCCTTTAAGATCAACGACGACATTGCCTTTTTGATTGGCCTGAGCTGGCGTCGTGTGAACAAGTACATGCATGTCTGTTTTTAACTGAGCGAGCGCCAGATGAATGTCGGCATTCTGGATGTCGATTTCGCCGAGGTCAGGTAACGTGGTTGTGCCTGAGGAGGAAGATGGTTGGGTGTCTTTGGATGTATCGCCGAAAGTATAATTATTTCGGCCGTCCATTAGGGAAATGATGTCACCTTTCGGTGTGTCCATGCGGATTACCGGGATGAAGAGACCGCGGCCGGTGAGATAACGCCAGACATCAACTTTGACCGTCAGGGATTTGGCAGACGCAAAGTCAGCCTTTTCTTTTTCAAAGCCTTCGGGTTGAGCAATTTTCAAATCATCGACGGTGACACTGGTGCGCAGCCCAGGTGAAACGTGAAGATGAGCGATGCTGACTGGGCGATGAAGTGCTGCCGAGGCCTTGCGATTGATGAGGGGGACGAACCAGTCCCACTGCCAGATGAGCACCAGAACAATGATGGCAATGGCTAGGGCACCGACAAGACCTCCTGTTATTCTCAACACAGGATGCTTGCGACGAACCTTTTGGGACGAGGCATCACTCATCATTGAAACTCCACATCACGAAACATCTGGCCGAAGAAGAAATATGACTGCATTGGTATGAATACGATTTGCAGCCGACCCAGTTGCGCCTGAAGACATGAAGAGCGTGGAAAATGAGTGAGACCTTGAACGATATCAGAGCAGAGCATGATCCTCTGACAGCCTTGCGCCAGGTCAGTCGCGCTGTGCACGAACAGGTCGATCAGGTATACTCGCGCTTCAGTCTGTCAGACCCGGAATCTTATGGTGCGCTTCTGCAGGCGCATGCGAAGGTGTTGCCTGTTGTGGAGCAGTGGCTTGCCACCCAAGATGGGTTGCCAAGCTGGCAGGGCCGCACTGACCTTTTACAACGGGATTTGAAGGCTCTTGGCCATGCTCTGCCCATGGCACTTGATTGGCAGCCTCCTGAAGCCTCAGGAGGCGCTCTGGGCGCTCTTTATGTGCTGGAAGGATCCCGGCTTGGTGGCAAGATGCTGTCAGCTCAGGTGGGGGACGGGCTACCAAGGGAATATTTGTCGGCAGCTCATGAGAAAGGTGGCTGGCCCGCATTTCTTCAGATTCTACGTAAGCGGCTTTCCAATGGAGATGCCGCTTATCGCGCCGCAGTTATGGACGGTGTGACGTCAACGTTTGATCTGTTTCGAAAAGCGGCCGTTACGGGCTGACAGGCCGGACGCTCAACGGAACAAGCCCTGGAAAAGTGTTGGCCAGTTGTGCAGCTTCTGCGGGAGGGAGCATGGCGATTGCACATCCGAGTGCAGTTGCATCAGGGGCAGGGAGTCTTTCAATGCCTCGAAGCAGCGCATCCAGCGTGTGGCCGCCTTGGCTGAGCACCATCAATGCGGTGAGGCGGGCGTAAAGCTCGGAGGTAGCCTCCTGGGAAACCAGGGTGGGGTCGGGCGTCGCAATATGGACGCTTTGTCCTGTAATCGCAGAAGTAATGCGCTGGTCTGCCTGATTGAAGCGCAAGGGAAGGGCAGCCAGAAGTGACGGCGACCCTGCGATACTCAGACATGGCGCTGGGCATGGGCGTTCAGGGAATAAGAAAGCCGGACATGGAGATGCTGCACTGACCTCGACAGCCAGTATCATGCGGACATGCCGGGTCGGGTCGAGATCAGTCGCCTGAAGAGCGATAAGTTTTTCTGAGTGAAGATCCAGTACGAACGGCTGCGTCTCACCGAAAGCATAAAACTGAAAATCAGAAAATGTGCTCTCGTCTCCCGCCACGAGATCAGATGCCATAAGGCCCAGCTTTTCCAGCGTCGCCTCATCATGCTGAACCACAGTCTGCCGAAGGCGCCAGTACAGGTCCGTTAAGCCTGACTGAACAAGCGCGGCGGCAATTCGACGCGTTTCAGAAAGCCAGCGTTGGGGGCCTGTCTCCACAGCATCATTACGATTGAAGTGTTTCCACGCTTCTGCTGCTGCTTCACCCGGATTGAGCTGAAAAAAACTGTGACGATCGCCTGCGGCGTAATGGAGAATTCGAGCCTGAGACCAGTCCGCGTGAGAACTGACGCGTTCGAAGGGGTCAGGCAAGGCACCTTCGAACCGTGTCACTGGAAAGAGGGTTCGCGTTACTCTGTGATCAGCGGTTCCCAGAAGAGCATGATGCGTGAAGGCCTCGCTCGGGGCAAAAGGCGAAGGGACTTCATGCCCATTCGATCCAAACAGACACCAGTTTACCGAAATGCTCTGCTCTTCTGAGGCAGAGAGGAAGTCATGCAGAGACGAGGCGTGTTCCAGATGGAGATATTCGTCTGCGGCAAGAATCATCATCCAGTCGAATTCATGACGACCGTTTTCGAAAACAGCTTTCTGGAAAGCTGTTTGTCGCTCCAAACGATCGGAAATGGTTTTGTCCGATCGCTGAAGGCGAATATCGTAAAACGAAGCGGCATTGGAAAGAATTGTCCAGGTGCCGTCAGTAGAGTGGTCGTCGCAGACGATCAGGGTAGAGAACCCAATCGTGGCATGGTGACTAAGCCACCAGCCGATGTTGTCGGCCTCGTTATGGACGAACAGGACAGCGGCTGTTTTGGGCATAATGCTGGGTCAGTCCATTTTGAGGGCTGCGAGGAAGGCGCTCTGCGGAATTTCGACCTTACCAAACTGTCTCATCCGCTTCTTGCCCTCTTTCTGCTTGTCCAGAAGTTTGCGCTTACGGGAGATGTCACCACCATAGCATTTCGCCGTCACATCTTTGGAGAGCGCGCCAATGGTTTCACGGGCGATGACCTTGGAGCCGATAGCGGCCTGAATGGCGATCTTGAAGAGCTGCTTGGGGATCAGATCCTTGAGCTTGCCACAAATTGCACGGCCACGTGTCTCTGCTACGGTGCGGTGAGCAACGAAGGACAGCGCATCCACTGGCTCATGATTGACCAGAATGGAAATGCGGACCAGGTCGCTCTCTTCGTATCCATCAACCTGATAGTCGAAGGACGCATATCCGCGGGTCAGGGATTTCAGGCGATCATAGAAGTCAAACACAACTTCATTGAGCGGCAGACGGTAAACGGCCATCGCACGGTTGCCGACATACGTGAGATCGACCTGAATACCGCGACGTTCCGAACAGAGTGTCAGCACGGAACCCAGATATTCATCCTGAACCATGATCGTAGCCTTGATCCAGGGCTCTTCAATGGTTTCGATTTGGGCGGGATCGGGCATGTCTGCAGGATTATGCAGTTCTTCCTTCGTGCCGTTCGTCAGCGTCATGCGATAGACGACAGATGGGGCGGTGGCGATCAGATCCAGATTGAATTCGCGGGAGAGGCGTTCCTGGATGATCTCCAGATGAAGCAGTCCGAGGAAGCCGCAGCGGAAGCCGAAGCCCAGAGCCGCAGAGCTTTCTGCTTCGAAGTGGAAAGACGCATCGTTCAGACGAAGCTTTCCGAGGCTGTCACGCAGCTTCTCGAAGTCGTCAGCGTCGATCGGGAAGAGGCCGCACCACACAACAGGGATGGAAGGTTTGAAGCCTGCAAGCGCCTTTTCAGCTGGCTTGCGATCAAGGGTAATTGTGTCACCGACCGCGACGTCCGCAACGGTTTTGATGGCTGCATTAATGAAGCCCATCTCACCTGGGCCAAGCTCATCCACGTTGGTCATCTTGGGAAGGAACACACCGACCTGATCAACGTGATAGGTCGATCCGGCCTGCATCATACGAATGCGGTCGCCGCGCTTGACGGTGCCATTCATGACGCGGATCAGAATGATGACGCCGAGGTAGGCATCGTACCAGCTATCCACCAGAAGAGCCTGAAGCGGTGCTGAACGGTCACCCTTCGGCGCAGGCAGACGCGTTACAAGTGCTTCGAGAACGCCTTCAATGTTAATGCCGGTTTTGGCGCTGATTTCCACAGCGTCATCTGCCGGGATGCCAATGACCTCTTCGATCTGCGTGCGAACACGCTCCGGCTCGGCTGCCGGAAGGTCGATCTTGTTCAGGACTGGCACGATTTCGTGGTTCGCGTCGATCGCCTGATAGACGTTTGCCAGTGTCTGGGCTTCCACGCCCTGGGACGCATCCACAACCAGCAGTGACCCCTCACAGGCGGCAAGCGATCGACTGACTTCATATGCAAAGTCAACGTGGCCCGGCGTGTCCATGAGGTTCAGCGTGTAGATGTTCCCATCTTTGGCCGGGTACGTCAGGCGAACCGTCTGTGCCTTGATGGTAATGCCGCGCTCCTGCTCCAGCTCCATCGAATCGAGGACCTGAGCTTTCATCTCACGAGCCGTGAGAGCGCCACAGGCCTGAATCAGGCGGTCTGCAAGCGTCGATTTACCGTGGTCGATATGCGCAATGATCGAGAAATTGCGAATGAGGGAGAGCGGGGTTTCGGTCATGGCAGGTTACATACGGGATTATCGCAGGAATGTCAGCAGACCTGCGGAAAAGCCTGCCTTCGTGAAAAGGCAGGCAAAGGGAATCAGCGATCCGTCAGACGGAACTCGATCCTGCGGTTGCGGGCGTATGCCGCTGGCGTACTGGCTGCGTCAAGCGGCTGGAAGTCTGCAAACCCTGTTGCCGCCAAATGATGCGGGTCCACACCCTCGGCAATCAGAAGTTTTACAACAGTGATGGCCCGTTCAGAGGACAGCTCCCAGTTGCTCGGAAAAGCGCTGTGAATTGGCTGTCTGTCTGCATGGCCGTCAATGCGCAGAATCCATGGGATATCTGCGGGAATGGTTGAAGACACCTGTTTGAACGTCTTTGCCAGAGTGGTGATTTCTTTTTTGCCTTCAGTGGTCAGGTCAGCGCTGCCTTGAGGGAAAAGAATTTCTGACTGAAAGACAAATCGGTCTCCTACGACATTCACGCCTTTCTGGTTCTTCAGGATATCACGCAGGCGGCCAAAAAATTCCGAGCGATATCGTTTGAGCTGGTTCACTTTGTCGGCCAAGGCGACGTTCAGCTTGTTTCCAAGATCCTGAATCTGCGTATCCTTGGCTTGCTCGTTCTTTTTCTCGATATCGAGGGCATTACTGATGGCCTGAAGCTGGCGTGTCAGCTCTTCGATCTGAGCCTGTAGGTCCGAGATTTTGCTGTTCTGCTGCTGGCTTGCGCTGTCAGCAGAGGCAAGGGCCTGATCTTTGGACTGAAGCTGGCCATTCAGAAGGGCCATCTGTCCAGCCAAAGCCTTGAGCTGGTCTTCGTTCTTCTGCTTGTCATTGGCCAGGCTGGCGACCGTCGCATTCAGGGATTTGTTCTTGTCTTCCGTCATGGAGAGCATGTGTGACAGCTCAGCCAACTGCTTCTGCAAAGCGTCGAGTGTGTGCTCGCGTCGCATCAGGGCGACGGACAAAAACTGTTGTCCCACTACAAAGACCAGAAGAACGAACGTGACGACCATCAGCAGTGTGGATAGAGCGTCCACATAGCCGGGCCAGGCATCCAGGGCGTTGTTGGGTCCGCGTCTGCGCCGGGCCATGGTCAGTCCTGCCTGCTGGAAGTGCCGTTTGTGGTGCCGGAGGCCGCAGCGATGGTCCGCGCAAGAACGCGCAGGTCATTGCGAATTTCACCGACGGTTTGGGCGCGACCCTGGTGCAGTTCTTCAACGAGACGGGAAAGATGGCTCTCAATCCGAAGAAGCGGCGTGCCTTGCGAGCCCGGTTGATCCTCTTCACCCATCTGACGCAGGAGCGGAACGAGGGCTGCATTCGTCTCAGCCGTGCGGGTCATGATCTGCTGATTGGCTTTCAGGAGTTCAGTCATGCCGCGCAGACGCTCCTGCAGGCTATCCAGCAGCTGGACCTCACGGACGCGGGCTTCTTCACTGCGGGAAACGGCATTCTGAAGCGTTTCGAGATTTTCTGCTGTCTGCTCGAGAAGGGCCTGCACATAGGCTGGGATGGGAGCCCCGTCGCTCTCAATGCTTGTGCCACCGCTGACGCGGGTAACGCCCGCAAGCCATTCTTCCAGCTCATTGAAGAAGCGGCTTTGTGCCTGACCGGCTGTCAGATCCAGGAAGCCAAGAACCAGCGCTCCTGCCAGGCCGAACATGGAACCCGAGAATGCGGTCGACATACCCGCCAATGGACCGGCAAGGCCTGTCTTGAGCTGGTTGAACATGGCGTCCAGATCGCCGTTACCCGCTGACATTCCACCGATCACAGAGGCAATGGAACTCACGGTCAGAAGCAGACCGTAGAAGGTGCCGAGAAGTCCCAGGAAAATCAGCAACTGCGTCATATAACGCGAAATTTCGCGGCTCTCATCCAATCGGGACGAGAGACTGTCCAGCATGGCCTGGGTGGTCTGGGTCGAGAGGGTCAGGCGGTCCGTGCGACTGCGTGCGGCCAGCATGCTCGCCATTGGGGCGAGCAGTTTGGGCGGGTTTGGAGCTGCAAGCCCTGCGCGGGGCTGGCGGAGCATTTCCACCCAGCGAACTTCCGGCATGAGCCGCTGGACAACGCGCAGGTTCCAGATAATTCCCAAAATCAGAACGCCCAGAATGACGGCATCCAGCTTCGGGTTGGCATTGAAGGCGTTCAGGAGCGTCTTGGCCATAGACGCTGCGAGAAGTGCAACGGCGGCGAGAAAGACGCCCATACGCAGAAGGAAGGTGGTGGGACGGGTCACGGCGGGTCTTTCCTGGCTTATGGCGTGCCGTTTGCCGGGGTTGCGGAATCGGAAGGCGGCGGATTTTGCTCAGTGACGATATCGAGGCGGTCAGCCGGATTAGTATCGCCCTTGTCCGGACGTCCCATCGCGCGGGGATACAGGCGCGTGGTTGCAACGCCAGCATTGATGAAAATGGAGCGTACAGCCAGTGCTCGTGCAAGGGAAATGCGCCTTGGCATTGAAATGTCATCACCTGGCACAGTGGCATAGGCTGTCAGGATGATGCGTTTTTCAGGCTGATCCTTGAGTGAGGCGCCATAGGCCGTAAGGGCCTTGAGGCTCTCATCGGTGAGATCTGAACTCGACGGCGCGAAAATCACGCGCAGTCCACCCTCTGACAGAGCTGTCGTGCTGCTCTTCGCATCAGCAACGGCCTTGATATCAACCGGTGGAGCGGGCGCATGCGTCTGAATGGGGATGAAAGGCGGCGGCAGCACAACAGGTGGCGGCGGCGCAGCGGGAACGGCAGGAACCGTCGTTTTGCCTGTACCTGTAGGTGCAGAGGCGCTGTGCGGAGCCGTGCTCCGCGACGGAGAAGGCGTCGCTGCGGCACGATGCGTGGTTTGGGAAGGGACCGCGGGTTTTGCAACAGCAGTCGGTTTGCCACTGGGGAGATCATCCAGATTGCTGGTGACCTGGGCATGCGCCCCAGAAGGCTGAAGGCAGGCCAAAACGGCCGCCACTGAGAGGGAGGTTAGGATCGGCCTGTACATAGGGGACCGATCCTAACCGAGCGTTCCATCCTCCCGCAATGGGGCAGGAGAGACTTCTGCTTACTCCCGGTTCAAAGCCTCATGCACGATACCGCGCAGAGTGCCATGAAGCTGGGCATTTCCGGCAACAACATTGACGTCGTCGTCGAGGTCATGAAGCTCCTGTCCGTCCGGATCAGTAGCGTGGCCACCAGCTTCCCGAACGATCAGCAGGCCTGCTGCGCAGTCCCATGGCTTGATGCCAAATTCCCAGTAACCTTCGTAACGGCCAGCTGCGACCCATGCGAGATCAAGGGCAGCGGCGCCGAAGCGGCGGATACCTGCAACCTGCGGCATGAGAGCACCCAGAACGCGCGCGAAGGGCAGACGCTTGCTGCTGGGGACCTTTGCGAACGGAATACCTGTGGCGAACACGGCTTCCTGCATGTTCCGTCGTGCGGAAACGCGCAGGCGGCGCTCGTTCAGGAATGCGCCGATGCCTTTCTCAGCCCAGAACATTTCGTTGGCAGCAGGATTGTAAACCAGCCCGGAGACCAGTTCGACCGTACCATCCGGCAGGCGACGCTGAAGGCCAATGGAAATGGCCCAGTGCGGAATGCCGTGCAGGAAGTTCGTCGTGCCGTCCAGCGGGTCGACAATCCAGCGCCACGTCCAGTTATCCCCGCCCGAGGGGCCTGATTCTTCCATGAGGAAGGCATAGCCTGGACGTGCGCGGGCGAGTTCTTCGCGGATGATGGTTTCTGCACGCAGGTCGGCCTGGGACACGAAGTCTCCCGGACCCTTGATGCTGACCTGAAGCTGCTCGACCTCTGCAAAATCGCGGAGCAGGCGGCGTGCGGCCTTCTGCGCTGCGTTCTGCATGACGGCCATGTGCGGGGAAAGACGCATGATCAGTCCTTGGCGCGCTCGACGTAGGACGCATCATCCGTACGGACAACGATGCGCTCGCCAGCTTCAATGAAAGGAGGAACCATGGTCTTCACGCCATTGGCGAGCATGGCTGGCTTGTAGGACGATGAGGCCGTCTGGCCTTTCACGACCGGGTCCGCTTCGGTGATTTCGAGCGTGACATGCGGCGGCAGGGTCACGCCAACGGCGTCGCCTTCCACAAGCTTGACGCTCAGTTCCATGTTGTCCTGCAGGAACGGAAGCTGGTCACCCAGGATATCGGTTGGCAGGATGACCTGCTCGAACGTTTCCGGGTCCATCAGAACAATGTTCTCACCGTCCATGTAGGAATAGGTGAAGTCCTTGTCTTCCGTGATCAGGCGCTCAACGGTGTCTGCGGTGCGCCAGCGCTCGTTGGTCTTGTTGCCCGTCTTCAGGTCACGCATTTCAACCTGAATAAACGCGCCACCCTTACCCGGGGTGATGATCTGCTGCTTGAGAACCGTCCAGCGACGGCCATCGTGCTCGATGACCTGACCGGCGCGGATAAGGTTGGCTTGTTGCTTCATGTGTTGTCCTGACCCTGCAATAGTGGGTTTCTTATCACGTCTTGTGGGCTTCTAGCGCCGTGAAGGGGATTTCGGCAAGGCGCAAGGCGGCCTGAGTGGGCCGAATAACTCAGGAAAGTGTGAAGGATGTCGCTCTTGGAGGAAAAGTGAGAGGGGTTCATGCTCGCAATGGCCCTGTCGTGCAGGCGGGGACGGATAACTCAGGGGCTTGCTCTCATGTACGACATGAAAAATCTTTCCCGTATTTCTCATCTCGAAGCGAACGCCAGCAAGGGGATGGAAGCGTTCTGGCAGTTTGATCGCGCTGCATTTGAAGACGGAACTGTCAGTGCCCTGACCAAGCAGCTCGCTGCGGTTGCTGTCGCGCTGACCACGCAGTGCCCATATTGTATTGAACTTCATGCCAAGGCTGCGCGTGAGGCAGGGGCAACAGACGCTCAGCTGTCAGAGATAGCCTTGGTGGCAGCGGCTATCCGTGCGGGTGGCGCCGTCACGCATGCGACGCATCTGTTTCCGAAGACGGAAGGGTAAAGCTGGTGCTCGGGGCTGCGTCCCAGTTCGTTGGGTAAGCAGCTCCAAAGTTCGTCATTGGGCAATGCTCTATCGTGTTGAGCAAGCTTGTCCACAGTTTAGGTGGTTAGAGTTGAAGGCTGAATCAGGCCAGGATTTCGACGTCCTGAGCGATAGGTCCTAACCTTCAAAATCCACAATTTCTCCTTGAGGTGTACGGACTTTGCCCTTCTCTCCAGGCAAGAGGTAATCCGGCCCCAGTGGGACTTTCCCTTTGCCATGGGGAATGTCGAGAACATATGTCGGCCACGCCAGACCCGTGACGCGTCCACGAAGGCGGCCCAGCAAAGCACGCCCTTCTTCAACGGGAACCTGAAAATGACTGGTTCCCGGCGCGGCGTCGAGGTGATGCAGGTAATAGGGCTTGATGCGTGCCGTTACGAGTGCGCGTAAAAGCGCCTCCAGAGAGGCTTCCGTATCGTTCACCCCCCTTAAAAGAACAGACTGGGACAGAACCGGAATGGCGCGCGAAAGAATGGCGCGAACTGCCTTGCGGGCGTCTTCTGTCATTTCCCGTGCGTGATTGATATGCGCAACGACCCACATGGCGCGATCTGTTTCCATGGCATCCAGCAGGTCCGGTGTAATGCGGGCCGGGTCTGCTACGGGAACACGGGAATGAATACGGATGGTCTCAATATGCGGAATTGCCGAGAGGGCCTGAACGATATGTTTCAGTCGGCGCGGCGCCAGCATCAAAGGGTCACCACCCGTCAGGATGATTTCGCGGATGGCGGGATGACCCCGAACCCAGTCCAGCGCATTTTCAAGCTCTTTATCTGTCAGAAGGCCACCATCGGGACCAACATGCTCCCGACGGAAGCAGAAACGGCAGTAAAGCGGGCAGATCAACAGGGGCTTCAGAAGCGCACGATCTTCGTAACGATGTACGATCCCTTTGACGGGGGACAGTGCATCATCCCCAATCGGATCAACGGTTTCATAGGGCTGCGTGGTCAGTTCCCGGATGTCAGGGATGACCTGCTTTCCGATAGGGTCGTCTGAGGTTTCAATCAGTGCTTGGAATGCAGGTGGGATGGCTGTCGCAAAGTGGCCGCTGACAGCATCAAGGGTCGCTCTGTCGGCTTCCGGAGCTAGACCTGCCTGAATGAGATCAGATGGTGTGCGCAGCACATGCCGCTTGTTCGTGGTCTTGACCATATCGTGCATGTGGTGGCTCTAACGCTGGCTGGCTGTGTGTTGCAACAGGAACTCTTCCCTTATGACCCATTCCTCATCCGATCATGACCGGATTGCTGAACGCCTGCCGTTGCTCAGGCGCCGGGCTGCGATGGTGCAGGCTACGCGAAAATTTTTCGATGATCGTGGTTATCTGGATGTGGAAACGCCTTACGCGGTTCCAGTCCCCGGGGAAGAAGTGCATCTTCGCTGCTTCCGGACAGAGCTGGAACAGCCTGATGGAGGCCGTGAAGCACGGTTCCTGCATACCAGCCCCGAATTTGCGATGAAACGAATTGTAGCGGCCACGGGGCTACCGATCTTCCAGCTCGCCCGGGTGTGGCGCAATGGAGAAAGTAGCTCCACGCATGTTCCGGAATTCACGATGCTGGAATGGTATGCGCCTGAAGCTGATCTTGCCAGCCTGATGGATGAGACGGAGGCTTACGTCAGGGCTCTTCTCCCGGAGCAGATCTATAGGGATGGAAGACTAATCCCCCTGTCTGTGCCGTTTGAACGTCTGACAATGCAGGATGCTTTTGCACGATATGTAGGTGCAGATCTTCTGGCGACAGCCGGGAATGCAGAAGCTCTAGCGACACAGGCTGGCGCGGTGCTCAGAAATGGTGAGACCTGGGAAGATCTCTTTTTTCGCCTGCTTCTGGAGCGTGTTGAGCCGGTGATTGGTCGTGAAAGGCCCACTTTCCTGACACACTGGCCCGCAGAGCAAGCGGCTCTTGCCCGTAAAGATCCGTCGGATGCGAGGGCGGCCTTGCGTTTCGAGTTGTATATTGGCGGAATTGAGCTCGCGAATGCCTTCGAAGAGCTGACTGACCCTGTGGAGCAGCGCGAACGTTTCGCTACAGATCGGCAACGAAGACTCGAAATTTCGCCAGATCAGGACTGGCCGCTTGATGAAGCTTTTTTGACGGCATTGCCAGATATGCCATCATGCTCTGGTATTGCGCTGGGGTTTGATCGTCTCGTCATGCTCGCGACGGGTGCGCCTGCAATCCGTGACATTTTGTGGTTGGCATAGCCGTTTTGAAACTTGCAGGACTTTTAATCCGTTTCTATCTCCAAACGGGCTAGAACGTCTCACGAAGAAACATATCTGTGCTGGTCACACAGCCGGGGACAAAGAAAATGAAAAAGGCAAAGCTGCTTTCCGTCGTCGCTCTTCTGGCTCTTTCCGCCTGTGAGGTTCCTACCCTGCAGCAGCGCAAGGTTCTCGATTCGATGGTCGGGAAGTCTGAAGTGGACGTCATTCGCCAGTTTGGCGTGCCGACCAAGGACTACCAGGCAGAAGGTCATTCGTTCCTCGCCTATATCGATAACCAGACCCAGTATTCCGGTGGCGGCGGCTGGGGTTGGGG
>NZ_JBDOBO010000035.1:0-26161 GCF_047723935.1 Gluconobacter sp. | reverse complement strand
CATAACCTGAAGGCCGCAGGTTCAAATCCTGCCCCCGCAACCACTTCCATCATAAATCACTCACAATCGACTGCTGATTGCCATGAAATACTGGCTTATCAGATACTTATCCACGTCTCGACCTTCGAAAGAGGGCCGGGCGATCACGTGCGTGTACGCATCGCCATGGCCTACAGGGCCGCCTCAACCGGTTTCTCCGATCGTTTGTTCAACACTCATCGAAGGAAACCAGGCAATGTCTGAAGATCAGGAAATGCGCGAGGAAATCCTTGCCCGAATGAAGGGCCGAATCCGGTTCAATGTCACCACAGACAGGATCGAAGCGATCGTCGGGGAGCCGGACGAACATCTCCGGTGGGAGCCGATCAACAGGCTCACTATGCTCCAGCATCTTCCACCCCTGGTGGTGGAGAGGCTCTGGGACATGTTTGCTGATGCGGCAGGGTGGGGGTTCTATGCCGAAGACAGGCTGTCTGGCGTGAAATTTCTCGGGTTACACAGGGTGGCAGAGTATCTTGAGGAGGAGGAATGCATCCGGATTGAGGAAATCCCGATGCCTTCCTTCTCAGCACTGCCACAGGCTGTGAGTCTCGAGACCTATCTTGCTGGGCGAGACCGGACAACAATCGCCGAAATCCTGAAAGCCGTTCCAGATATATTGGAAAAAGACCTGCCCGACAGCCTCAGGGAGGCAGGGTGGGAGACACGGCGGTCAGCAACAGGACGCTTCTGGGTGAAAGTTTGAAACGGGTAAACTAATGAACCGGCTCTCCTTCTCACCAGAGAAGGAGAGTTGGCGCACGCCAAGCAGACAGGCAGCAGTCGCCTCATTTAAGACATCAGCAGACATTGCCAAAGTCCAAGGAAGGCTCGGGCGATGCTAACATCGCGACGACACCCATCTATGATCATCGTTGGATACCGCCTGAAGGACAGTCCAACATTCAAAGTCGGCTACTACTGAAGCGCCGGAAAACGTCCACCTGAATTAGCTACTCCTGCCCGTCAGAAAACTGTAATGTATGATGTTGACGGGTAGAAAACCGGCCTACTGTAAATCCATCATCTTCAAGCTCAGGCGCAATCATAGAGGTTGCAAAAATTAGCTGATGTTTTGATGTCGCGTTTTCGCACCTTTTAGCCAACTGTAATTGCAGGTTTCTGGTTCGATCTGGCTCCATTCCCTTGTCTTCCACGATGTCTATCATGCAAAAGCGTGGATGGCGGAACATTCTGTCTTTCGTCGCCGCAAAAAGAAATCCTGCAGCAAAACTGGTCTTTAGATAGGCTCTCGAGCTTGCGGAGAAATAGCTTTGTTCGTCTACCTTGACCCGATTGGCGGCAAAATCGAATTCGACATGCTTCGAAATTTCAAAAGCCTCTTCACGCAACAAGTCGTCGTGTAAAAGACCAAGCACTTCCTGAGATATCTCTCTCTTTGCGAATTCAAATCTGGATTGCTGTGATGCTCGCGCTGTGCTGATCGCCATGCGTAGACGACCAATCTCTGCAGATAAATCTTCTTTTCTCATTGATAAAGCATTTAAGAGATCGACTATTTTCGCACGTTGCTCCAAGTCCTCTAATTGCCGATCAAGATAGCCGGCTTGACGTTGTAGAAGCCGCAGATGTTCTTGCGCTTCCGAAGATGGCAGGCGGGACAATTCCCGAAGTCGCGCGGAGGCGGTTCGCCAGAGCCCTTCGAGTTCAGTCAACTGCCGATCCAGGTTTTCTAGCCTTTTTATGCGCTCTGCCTGCAACAAGCGTGACTGCCGGACCTGAAGCACAATCTCGTTGATTTGGGCGGCAATGCGACGCTTGGAACGGTCAGGATCGAACGGCGACTTGCACAGGTGACAGCTTTTTACATCGTGGCTTTCATTTAGCTGAGCGTCACATGATGGGCAAAAGCGGAACTGAGTATTGCCAATTGCTTCAGCAATTAATGACGTGTCGCCGAGGGCAGTCAACTTTTCTTCCAAACTGGCAATAAATCGATCAGAGTCTACCATTTCTAAAGCGTTTGCATCTCTCCGAGTCCTCACACTCGTCAACTTCTCCTGATAGTGCTGCACTTCTTTGTAAGCTTTTTCATACGCAGCCCGTGATACTTGATCCATGTCCGACGTCTGGAATAGCTTGGCCTCTACTCCCTCGATTTCTTTTTGATTAGTAATCTGTTCGTTGAGTATGCGCGCCCGTTCAGCGTCGATCCAGGATCGCGTCAGGCTTTCTCCGGTTTGCCCGAGGACGGAAAACAGACTGCGCAACTCGCCACTAACAACGTTTAGTTCCTTGTCGCACTCACGCAACTTAAGCTCGTTCTCGTACAGAGACCCGTCGTATGCGCCGCACAGCAGGCGTCCTACTGCATCGCGCAACAATGCCGAATCGAATGGCTCGTAACGGAAGAGTTCATCGATGGGCGACAACTGGTCGGCATAAAGCAGCCGGAGTACTTGATGGATAGTAACGTTGCCGCTGGTCTCAGTCCTTACCTCAGGCAGTTCGAGAAGCCTGAAAAGCATCTGCGAGAAGCTTTCGCGGCTTTGCGATCGTTGATACGGATAACGCAGCCATTCACTTAAGGGTGCTTTCCGAGCCAACTCATAAGGACCGCCAAACACATCCATCGGCTGACGGGTGCTCTGGCTCACTTCTCGCGAGAGTGTGACGGGCTTTCCACTAAGTTCTGCCTCGATGATAACTCGCGTGCAACGCCGTGCCGCGTCGCTCCACTCAGACAGGTCGCCTCCTAGACCATAGAAAAGGAAGTTAAGGATCGTCGATTTTCCTGACGCATTCTCACCGCGAATGATGTTAAGTCCGGAATGAAACGGCTCATCATAGACGGTACGGGAATGGGACTGGATCACCATGCGGGTCACAAGCAGCGCTGGGTCAAACTGCATCATATCGATACTCCAACAATCCGGTGCGATGCTTGATCCCGTTAACTCCGTCCAGCGGGTAATCAGATGCTAATGTATTTAGTGCAGCCAGCAGACTTTCCTCCGCAGCATTGACTGCTAGTAGGCGATCGGTCAGGGCGGCCGGAGCATTTGCCTCGCTAGGTACTACCCAGTCTGCCTCCAACTCGTCGTTTGAGAAAAATCCTTGAAGCGCCAGTGTGTTCACTGCTGCATCTTGGTAAGGCTGCATGCGTTCGAATAGAATCGCGTCTTCAGGTCGCGGACCATATGATGCTGCACGCTTCGTAGCAGCAGCCTGATTTTTTAAGCTCCGATGTTCAGGGCGCAACCTTATGTTTTTTAAACTTTCTGGAAATAGAAGGTAGAAATCAAGAATGCGGAACAGAACACGAGGGAGGGGCAAGCCCGTCCTAAGCCCCTGTCTCAATCGGAGCGCACGGAATATAGAGTGCAAAGGATCGAATGCAGGTTCATAAGTGAGCTGTATCATGCGTGCCACCGTACGAAGCACTGCTCGGCCAGCCAGTAGTATAGCCCCATGGTGACCATAGCATCCATGCTGAGCGGACAGTCTCCGACTTCATCCATCAATGGCCGGACAATCCTATTGGTAACAAGATCATTGTAGGTCTGCCGATCAAGATTAGCGAGTAGCGGTTGTATCTGCATTCGGAATTCATGTACGGCTAACGACAGAAGATGCACAAAAATTTCCTGTGCCGAGGAGTAAAGGGCCCATTTATCAAGGAGCTTCGCAAACATCTCCTTTTGTTCAAGGGCGTCTAGTATCTCGGCGTCACGGTCCGCGGCGCGCAGTTTCGGCTCCAAGCCTTCTATACCATCGATAGACCGGCGCCGATTGTGGTAACGCTGTAAGTCATTGATAATTTCGCCGACCTGAGCGTCCTTAGCTATTTCGGCAAGCAGGCGTGCTTTTAGAGCATCAATTTTCGAACTCCCCGCAGGGCGGCGCAGATCAACAGTGATGTTGGTCAATTTGTCACGACCGACGAGATCGCTTCCTGCGCAGGCGCCGGCCTGATCTCTGCCACCGATCATGCGATTGCTATGAATCGCTGGGAGACTGCCGCGTTGGCGTCGCGGTTGTTACCTTATCGCGTCCCACAATATCCCCTCCCGCCCGGGAGCGGCGTTGATCGGAAATCACAGCCTGTCCTTTTGCTCGCTGATCACGGTTGATGTGCAAGGTCAGAAAAGAACCGCCTGCAAGACCCGCTAGGAAGCTGACTATTTGGGACCAATGCTGTGTTATCAGATTGAGCATTTTAATATCTTACGGATATTAAACTTCGTCTGCAACCTTCTAAATCATCGCTGGAGCGGGCCCCATGCTCGATATGGGGAGGTATCCAGATTGCATAAGTGACAGTGAGAGGCCAACAGGCTCTCGTGTCGCAATGTCCGATGCAGGGCTCGGTGACGGTGGAACCTGACATTCTACTCCCCTCTCATTGCGGTCAAAGAGCTCTATTTTTGCAGCATCATTTCCGCCATCCCATCCAGCTGGGCCTTGTGTCGCTCCCAGTCCGGCATCACGCGTTCCAGCAGCGACCAGAAAGCAGGTCCGTGGTTATGCTCTTTCAGGTGGCACAGTTCATGCAGGATCACGTAATCAATGCAGTCACGCGGAGCTTTAACCAGATGAGGGTTCAGCGTGATGGTCCCGCCCGGTGAGCAGTTTCCCCATTGGGTCTGCATCACCTGAAGTTTCAGGGCTGGGGGTGTGGTGACCCAGAGTGCTGACGGCAGCAGCGCGCCCAGGCGTGTCCGAAACACATCCTGTGCCCTCGCAAAATACCAGAGTTCCAGCAGCTTCTGAATCCGTAAGGCGCTGCGTTCCTGCACGGAGACCTCCAGCCGTCCGCGCAACATCCGCACCGTCTCTGGCGCATCAGGCTGATGCTGAACCTTCAGGAGATGTCGTCGCCCCAGATAGAAGTGGCTTTCCCCGCTGACATAGGCGCGCGGCGTGGCATGTTCCTGCACCGCCCGGAAGTCCCGAAGCTTTTGCCAGATCCAGCGGGTTTTCTGACGGAGCACTTTCTCCAGATCAGCCTCTGTCGTGCCGTCTGGCACAGAAGCCTCCACACGCAGGTCAGGGTGCACTTTGATCCGCAGCGTCGTGCCGGGATGCGCACAATGGAGCAGGTTCACCTGGATCTGCTCACCCCCATAGGTCAGAATGCGGTGCTCCTTGTCGCCCATGCTCAACCACGTACTGTATCAGCAGGTCCGGCCCGCATGATCTGAATGACCTGCTCGATGACCTCCTGAGCCTTGTCCACACCAAAGCCCGCTTTCTGGCCCGTGCTGAATAGAAGCGGCAGCAGTTCTTTCCTGACCGATTTTTCCATATCCGGACGGCTCAGCGAGTTTTCCCGCACCGCCTTGTCAACGATTGTATCGATCTCGAACGCCAGATCAATCCAGCGCTGTTTCTCCTCATCCGTCTGCCTGTGGTTGAAGATGGCAGCTAGCGTTTTCAGGAATACGCCATAATAGGCCTGTGCATGGCGGTGCCCGTCAAAAACAGACGGGATATTCTCCAGCTTGCGGTTGGCCACCTGTTCCTCAAACTCCTGAAACAGCATGAACTGCTTGAGGGGATGGTCGAACAGGCTTTCCGCTTCCTCGATCACCTTGCGCAGCAGGGCCGAGAACGCCTCTTTCGCATACGGATCATCCTGCATCTCGTGGTCGATCATCTTCGTCACACGGGTGCGGATCAGATCCGTCTCGTTGCGGGTTTTCTCCTCGCTCCAGGTTTCCGGTTCGTTGTCTTCCGGCTTCTGCCCCATCTTGCCGACTGCATACAGGCCGCCAGACTCATGCACCTTCACACCGGCTACGTGTCGGTCCAGCAGCTTCTTGACCTGCTCGGCATACTGGTCGAAATCCACTGTCTCACCCGTATCCTGCATGACCATCTGGCGCAGGCTGGTCAGTTGCTTCAGCGTCTCCTTGTAGGTGGCGCGGTCCTTTTCCGTGAAGCTGGTGTCTTCAAAGAACGCCACGGATTGCAGCGCCACTTTCAGACAGGCGGCAAACTTTGTCAGGGCTTCATAGAAATCATCCCGGCGCTTGAGGTTCACGTCCACCATCTGGCCGTGTTCCTCTACCATGCGGGGCATAAGCACAGCACGAAGCTGCTGGAGGTCGCTTCTGTTTTTCACGCCCTCAAAAATGGCCCATAAAGCTTTATGCAAGGCAGGGAGTTCGCGGTATTCCGTGCTCATCTGGCTATAGAGCCCGGCAATGTCCTTCGGGTCATAGCCGCCAACATTTTCGGCTGCCAGTTCGTCATAGCGGGCCAGTGTGGTGTCCAGCTCTGCCAGAATACCGCGATAATCAATCAGCAACCCGTGCTTTTTCTGGTCATGCAACCGGTTCACGCGGGCAATGGCCTGGAGCAGGTTGTGCTGCTTCAGCGGCTTGTCGATATAGAGCACCGCGTTCTTCGGTTCATCAAAGCCGGTCAGCAGCTTGTCGACCACGATGATCAGCTTGAGGTCCGGGTCTTTCTCGAAGCGCTCGATGACGCCGCGTGTGTAGTCATCCTCGCTCTGGCTGCCGACATTGCCCTTCCACCAAGTCTGAATCTCGGGCTGTTTGCGCTCATCCACTTCCGTATGGCCTTCGCGCGTATCGGGCGGGCTCATGACGATGGCGCTCTCGAACAGACCGACCTCATCCAGATACTGCTTGTAGCGGATGGCGGAGAGTTTGCTGTCACAGGCCAGCATGCCCTTGAGGTCCTTGTCGATGTTGTTGTCGAAATGCGTGGCCAGATCCATGGCGATCAGCCGGATACGGTCATCCGCCTTGTAGACCTGATTGGCGCGGGCAAAGCGCTTCTTGAGGTCCGTGACCTGCTCTTCGGTCAGCCCCTGCGTGATGCGTTCGAACCAGGCATCAATGGCGCGGTCGTTCACATCCAGATCGGGCTTGCGTTCCTCATAGAGAAGTGGGGTGACGGTCCCGTCCGAGACAGCCTGCTGCATGGTGTAGGAATGGATGATCCTGCCAAAGCGGCTCGTGGTCTCACTGCCCTTGAGCAGCGGTGTGCCGGTAAAGGCGATGAAGGCGGCATTGGGCAGGGCGTGCTTCATGCGGGCATGGTTCTCACCGCCCTGACTGCGATGGCCTTCATCCACCAGCACAATGATGTCCGCGCTGTCATTATGGCATTCGGGCAGAGCGGTGGCGGTGTGGAACTTGTTGATGAGCGAGAAGATGATCCGTTCCTGCCCATGCCCGATTTGCTGCGCCAGACGGCGGCCTGAGGTCGCGAGCGCCTCTTCCTTGTCCTTCTTGTCCGCCAGTTCGCCACCGGTGGAGAAGGTCGTGCTCAACTGGCGTTCCAGATCCTTGCGGTCTGTCACCACCAGAATACGGCACTGTTTGAGGTCGTCATCCAGAATGAGGGCGCGGCTGAGGAACACCATGGTGAAGGACTTGCCGGACCCGGTGGTGTGCCAGACCACGCCGCCCTCACGCCCGCCATCACTGCGGCGGGACTTGATGCGTTCCAGCAGGCGCTTGATGCCGAAAACCTGCTGATAGCGGGCGACGATCTTGCCTGCCTTGCGGTCGACCAGCGTGAAGAACCGCGCCATGTCCAGCAGGCGATCGGGCGAGAGCAGGCCGATCAGCAGCCGGTCCTGATCCGTGACATGCAGCGGGCGGGACGCCCAGTCCTCGAACCACGCCCGGTCTGATGGTTTTCGCTCGGCAAACAGCTCGTCTTTCTGGGCCCCTGAAAGCGGCGTGTTCTTGAGCGTCTCCATCCGGCTTTCGGGGATGTCCTCTTCCTTCCAGCTTGCCCAGAACTTTTTGGGCGTGCCGCAGGTGCCATAGCGCCCGTCATGCCCGGTGATGGAGAGTAGAAGCTGGCTGTAGGCAAAAAGCTGGGGGATTTCATCCTTGTTCTGATTGCGGATGCTCTGGGAAATCCCGGCCTCCACCGTCGGGCCTTTGCCCGGCTGCCCATTGGGGCGCTTGGCCTCGATCACCGCCAACGGAATGCCGTTGACGAAGCAGACGATGTCCGGCCTGCGCGTCTGCGTCAGATCCGTGCGCAGAACGCTGTATTCTTCGGTAAAGGTAAAGCTGTTGTTCTTCGGGTTCTGCCAGTCGAGCAGCGGAATAGTGGGTCTGGCCTTGCGTCCATTGATGCGTTCATGTGCAACAATACCGAACAGCAGATGCGTGGTCATTTTGTCATTGGCATCGCGCAGACCGGAAACAAAATCCGGATGCGTGACGTGCGACACCAGCGCATCAATGGCCTGATCAGACAGGTTGTGTTCTTGGCCTTCAAACGTGAAGCGCCGCTTTTTCAATTCCGCCCGCAGGAGTGTGTCCAGCACCACCGCACTCTGCCTGCCGCCCCGCAAGGCCAGTGCCTCGGATGGGGGCAGAAACCGCCAGCCGAGCGTGCTGAGCAAAGCCAGTGCAGGCAGTTTGGCGCTGTATTCTTCCTGAAATTTCGGGGCAGAAACCATGATGTTCAAATATCCTGTAAACTGAAATGACTTAATCGACCGTCACGCGGCGCTTGCCCGTGAGAAGCTGCTGCATCAGGGCTTTCTTCTCCTGACGCAGGCGTGAGAGGTCGGATTCAATGGATGTGATTTCTTCGTCCGCTGTGGTCAGGACAGCGGCGATGGCTTTTTGTTCGGGGAAGGGGGGGAGGCGGACGCTGACTTTTTGGATTGCTTTCCCAACTATTTGAGGTTGAGCAGATCCAGAAATTATATCTTTAAGGCCGCGATGATTTAAGTAATAATACAAATAAATATGGCTACAGTTTTTTTTGACTTGGTCTAAGCACATCGAATTCCCGGTAATATAAGAAGGACCTTTTATGAGTGACACTGTTCCGCAGGTGGACCCCCGACATGTAACTGTGACAGTGTCCTCTTCGTGGTTATATTCGGAAAAATATCCAATAAAACCGTTCGCTCCGTAAACGGGGAATCCTGAAAATGTAAGATCTTTGGAAGAGATCGTTGTCCATTGTTGGGGCTTACAACACGCGGCTAGAGTGGATAATTTCCACTCCCCCGTGAATCCCGGCAGGCGTTTTTTGCCTGTGAGGAGTTGCTGCATGAGGGCTTTTTTCTGCTGCTGGCTGTTGGCCAGAAGCTTCTCCGTCCCCTCAATCGCACGATCCCACGTCGAGAGGATCGCCGCGATCTTCTTCTGTTCGGGGAGAGGGGGGAGGAGGATTGGAAAAGTTCTAATCTGTTCAAGAGCTAATTTTGGTTGAGCATTGTTGGTTTTTACATTTTCAATGTATGACTGAATAAAAGGTGATCTAAGAAATTCCATGAGGAAAATTTTGTTTGCTTTTATTTCTGAAATTCTATCAGCATTTTCTGTTAAATTTGCTCCGTTCAATTCATCTGGAATTGATCCGATAACTCCTATTGTTCCTGCTACAGTAATAAATAGGTCATCTTTGAATATTCTATATTTTTCAATGGCTTTTGACAAATTCTCTGGAACATATTTTATATTTGAAATGCATGCTCCGCCATCCAACATGTCTGTTACTCTGATATACGGATAGCCTGTATCGTGGGAAACTAACATACCGCCTTTTGGAAGTCGTTTTCCCCCCGTGACTTTGGAAATTTCGCCCAGTTGAACATTTTTCCACCCCTCAGGAAGCATAACCCAACTCCTTCAGATAAGCGTCCATCTGCGCTTCCAGCTTGCTCAGTTCCGCCTTGATTTCCGCCCGTTCGGCCCGAACAGCGTTCAGGTCGATTTCCTCTTCTTCCTCAAACGTATCGACATAACGCGGAATGTTCAGGTTGTAGTCGTTCTCTTTGATCTCGTCCGGCGTGGCGAGATGAGCGTATTTTTCCACGTCCTTGCGGGCACGGTAGGTGTCTACAATCTTCGTAATGTTCTCTTCGGTCAGCACGTTCTGGTTCTTGCCCGCCCTGAACTCTCGGCTGGCATCAATGAACAGCACGTCCTTCGTCTTGCGGTCCTTACGGAAGATCAGGATGGCGGCAGGAATCCCTGTGCCGAAGAATAGCTTTTCTGGCAGGCCGATCACGGCATCCAGTAGGTTTTCCTCAATCAGCTTTTGGCGGATCTTGCCTTCCGAACTGCCCCGGAACAGCACGCCATGCGGCACCACCACACCCATGCGGCCCGTGCGGTCTTTCAGGGTGGCAAGCATGTGCAGGATAAAGGCGTAATCGCCTTTGGTCTTGGGCGGCACGCCACGGGCAAAGCGATGATGCACATCCTGTTCCGCCTCGTCATGCCCCCATTTGTCGAGACTGAAGGGCGGGTTGGCCGTCACTACGTCAAATCGCATCAGGTGGTTTTTATCATCCAGCAGCTTGGGGTTGCGGATGGTGTCGCCCCATTCAATGCGATGATTGTCCTCGCCATGCAGGAACATGTTCATCTTGGCGAAGGACCATGTCGAGCCAATGGCCTCCTGCCCATACAGGGCGTAGTCCCTGCTGCCGTTGTGGTTCTGCGTCACTCGCTTACCGCACTTCATGAGCAGGGAGGCCGAGCCGCAGGCCGGGTCACAAATGCTCTCACCCGGCTGAGGGCTTAAAATACGGGCCAGAAGTTCACTCACTTCCGGCGGGGTATAGAACTCGCCCGCCTTCTGCCCACCGCTGGCGGCAAAATTCTTGATCAGGAATTCATAGCCATTGCCAATCACATCCAGATTGCCAACGCGCGAGGGGCGCAGGTTCAGGTCCGGCTTGGCAAAATCTTCCAGCAGATGCCGCAGAATGGTGTTCTTCTGCTTTTCATCGCCCAACTTGTCAGAATTGAAGCTGATGTCCTGGAACACGCTTTTGCCCGCGTCCTTCAGCTTGGTGCCATTGGCCTCCTCAATGGCGTGCAGCGCCTTGTCAATCCGCTCGCCATTGCCGGGCGTATTACGTTCTTTATAGAGGGTGTAGAAATCGGCACCTTTCGGCAGAACAAAGCGTTCCTGCGCCATCATGGCTTCGATCAGATCAGGATTGTCGCCATACTCCTTCTTGTAGCCGTCATAATGGTCCTGCCACACATCGGAGATGTATTTCAGGAACAGCATGGTCAGCACGTAATCCCGGTAAGTGTCGGGGCTGACAGTGCCGCGAAAGGTGTCACAGGCGTTCCACAGCGCCTTGTTGATGGTATCTTGTGAAATCTGCTCGGTCACGAACTCAAATCCTGTTTCAAAACATGTGATAAATATCAGTCTGCCAGAAGGTCTCTGGCAAGCCCGGTCATGATCTGCTGGTTGGTCTGGCGCAGGCGGTGCAGAAGCGCGTCCTCGCGTTGCATGGCGTTGGCCAGTTCCACAATCTGTTCCTGTCGGGGCAGGGGAGGCAGCACGACGGGCGTGGCTTCCAGCACCGGCCGGGCAATGTTGCGGACCAAGGTCGAACTCTGGCTATTCTGTTCCAGATACCGCTGCGCCGGTTCCTGATTGAGCCACCATGCCAGATAGGCGGGCAGCACGTCGGAACGTGTCACGCGCAGCAGAAAAAAGTGCGGAGCGGCGACAGCCTGAAGGCTGCCAATGCTCTCATCGATCAGAACTGCCTGAGACACATTGCCACGGGCAGGGAAGAGAATATCGCCCGGACGCAGCCAGTCTGGCTCACGCCGTCCGGTTACCTCGGTGCGCACGCAGGACGTCCAGTCCACTCCTGAAGAGGAGGTGTCCCGCATCTGCACGACAGCTGTTTCAACTCCCGCAACGGGGTCAATCCGTCCTCTGAACGGGTGCCCCGCCGAGATGCTGGCGACTGCCACTAAATCCATTTTCTGTGCGCCATTTGGTTTCATGTGATTTTGGTAGGCGATCGGGAGGGCACCGTCAACAGGTTTTTGCCATTAGCTTTCGTGCAGAGAAACGCTCCCGAAAATTTTGTCTTTATGGGGTAATGACGCGTCATGACGGTGTCACTTGGGTGTCACTTCTATCGCACCTTTGGTGCTCTCTGAGAGGCCGGAATGACGGCGTCATGATGCCTCCTCAAATGGTGTCATGGAGCCAGTGCCCCCGTCAGGGCCTGTCATCTGCGGTGTCATGACAGGTGTCACGCAAAGCGTCGTTGGTGTCACAATTCCTGGTAAACGGCAGAAAACAGCCATTTTTCCTTTTCCCGGCGTGTCCTGGCTTTTGCGTGTGTGAGGGCACGCTACCTCAATTTCATATGCATGCTGCGCAAGCCTATGAAATCGCTACGTTTTTTTCTTTTCTATCGCGGCATTTTTGCGACGCAAAAATCAAAGCCGCTCTTTTTCTCCGCTTCCACTGCTCTTGCACCTGCGGTGCGCCCTGATGACGGGTGTGACGGCGTCATTTTTCAGGACTGGGGGCTTTTGAGGCGCACGACCCTAAATTCCCCATAGGATTTTGTTCTCTGCATCGTCGGGGAGTGAGGATTGGGTTGGGGCGTCTCGTTCCTTCATGCTTTGAACGAGAGAAAACAATGTCTGATCGTATTACGATTTCGTCCGCCACCGAGGTGGACCTCATGCAAATTGTCGCCCTGCACAGGCTGCTTGATTTTGCTGTTAGTGAGGCTCTTGCCGGTAACGTGGATGACAGTGTCCTGGAAGGCGTGGTCATCCTGACACGCATGGTTGGCCACAAGGTCAGGCTGGTTGCCAACAGGGTGCTGGGGAGTGATGCCTCTTCCCGCGATGACTGAAGCCAATGCTGCGAATGAGCAGTAAGCCGCTACAGCTTAACTTTCCCTTTTCATAATACACGCATGTTCTCAGAATGCTCGCTGAGTAATGGGGAACGTGCGTTCACCTTACGGACACTTCAAATGACACCCGCTTTACCGAACAATGATCGTTTTAATAATGCTCTTCCAGCCTGGATGTTTACTGGTTTTTTCCGCCCGAATGACATTGAGCGTTACGCGCAGCTTTCTCATGATCTGCTGGTGACGCCGACGCCGCAGATGCTGGAGTTCTGTGATGGAGGCCACGAACTGGTTGCCCGATATAACCGCGACAAGGCCTTATGGCGCACCTTTCGTCAGCGTGTGACAGCGTATCATCGGGATCTCCCTGCTTGGCAGGAGCAGGTTCGCGTCAATAACTACCGGATCGGCTCCATTGTGGAACTGGCTGTTTATCGGCGCTTGCTGCAAGAACAGGAAAGCGGCCTCACGATTATGGTTCAGCCACCCATTCGGGAGTTGGGAAACAGAGGATTTGCCGACTTCGGTCTTTATTTCAAAGGGCATCCTACAGTGTACATTGAGGTTGCCGGGACCGTTACGAGTGCCGGGCAGTCGGTCTCTGAAAATGCTGAGAAATTCCGTATTGGCATTGAGGAGCGTCTGATGCGTTACATGGGAGTCGCACCTGTAGAGGTGATCCATATCGATGAGGTCTGCAATGTGTCCGCGCAGACAGAGCGGGTGCGTCAGGCTATTGAGCGGGCAAAATATGCATAACTCATTCCTGTTTAAGAATGAATTACCGAAGGAAAAATAGAGACATTAGCGGATAGCGTTTATCCGGTGACACGGGTCAGCCCATGACGGCTGGCCCGTCTCTTCAGAGGTTCGGAGTTTGCTCTAAATTTCGATTCTTGGAAGGGGTGTTCCATAGCATCCAATAGTCGCGAAAAAACGCGCAATATGCTGAAAATAAAGATAAAAAATATTAAGAATTTTCGATCACTTTTTCGTGGCATATGAAATTGAGGTAGCGTGCCTTTCGGAGGCTACTAAAGTCCGGTGTGCAATAGTGGCGTCATGCGCTCCAGACAGGGGAAAGCCAATGACTCACACTAAAGTGGCAGAGCACACTGCCGCGAATGACAATCTGACGCCGGAAGGTGTCGAAAAAGCTGTGCAGAAAGCAGTTTTTACAGTTGCCAGTCTTATCGGTCGCAGAATGGCACGGGAGCACTTCGCGACGCTGACCGCCGCCAATGACAACGGGCCCAGTAATGCAAAGGACCAAGCCAAAAAGGTTCGGATAGAAGGAGATTGCACATGAGCCGAGTTGCGGTGTACGCTAGATATTCCTCAGATAACCAGAGTGAAAGCTCGATTGAGGACCAGTTCCGCCTTTGTCGTGAGCACGCGGCGCGGGAGCGATGGCAGATCGGCGGCATGTGTCAGGATGCTGCCATTTCAGGGGCGAGCACGATCCTGCGGCCCGGCATTCAGGTGTTACTTCGTGATGCGCAGACCGGGAAATTCGATGTGGTATTGGCCGAGGCGCTGGACTGCATTTCACGCGATCAGGCTGATGTCGCGACCCTGTTCAAACACTTGCGTTTTGCAGGCGTCGCCATCGTCACGCTGGCCGAAGGGGAAATCTCGGAACTGCATGTCGGCCTGAAAGGCACGATGAACGCGCTGTTTCTCAAAGACCTTGCCATGAAAACCCATCGCGGGCTTCGGGGCCGGGTGGAGAAGGGGAAGGCTGGTGGCGGGCTCTGCTACGGATATCGCGTGGTGAAGAAGCAAGACGCCAATGGCGAGGCGATCCGGGGGGATCGTGAGATCATCCCCGAGGAAGCTGAGGTAATCCGCCGCATCTTCCGTGCCTTCGCCGCCGGGCAAAGCCCCCGATCGATCGCTGTGGCGTTGAACAATGAGGGTATCCCCGGCCCGCTGGGCCGCGCTTGGGGTGATACGTCGATCCGGGGCCATGTCTCGCGCGGAACTGGGGTCATAAACAACAAGTTATACGCGGGCGTGCTGGTGTGGAACCGCCAACGCTTCATCAAAGACCCGAACACGGGCAAGCGGGTGTCCCGCCCCAATCCAGAAAGCCAGTGGGTCAAGACCGAAGTTCCGCATCTCAAAATCGTGGATGATGACCTGTGGCAGGCGGTGCGACTGCGACAGAAGGCCATAGAGGAGAAAGTCGGCCCTTGCCCGACGAACACGCTGGAAGGCCGCGCCCGGCGGCTGCATCTGGCGAACCGACCTGTCTCTCTTCTTTCCGGCCTTCTGTCCTGCGGCTGCTGTGGTGGTAGGGTGGGCCTGATCGTCAACAGCCGGTTCGGCTGTCTGAACCACCATCGCCGGGGCACCTGCGCGAATAACCGCACCATCCCGCGCCAACGGATCGAAGAGCGGGTTCTGGTGGGACTGAAAGACCGGCTGGTATCGTCTGACAGCGTAGCCGAGGCGGTGCGGGCATTCGCGGAGGAAGTGAATCGGCTCAACCACGAACGGCGCGGACAGGCCGTCGCGGACCGCAAGGCGTTGGAAAAGATTGAGCGTGGCATCCAAGGCATCATCGCCGCCATTGAGGAGGGGATGTATCAGCCCTCCATGAAGGCGCGGATGGATGACCTGGAACGCCAGAAGGCGGACATCATGGAGCGTCTGGCGCAAGCACCTGCCGATATTCCCGATATGCATCCCCACATCGCCACCCACTACCGGCGCAACGTAGAGCGGTTCACCGAGGCGCTGGACGACCCGGATGGGGGCAGGGAGGCCGCAGAGGCCATTCGCTCGCTGATTGGTGGGATCGTGCTCAACCCCGGCGAGAAGCGGGGCGAGGTTCATATCTCTCTACGCGGCGAGTTGATGGGTATCCTTGATCTCGCCCATGCCGACGCAAACCAGAGGGAACCTCGTTTTATGACGGCGGCGGTCGCAGGCCCCCGCAACCACACCAATACAGTTCCAAAAAACCCGCTCTCTCATCGAGACAGCGGGGGTTTTCGTGTTGCGGGGAGTTTAGGTAGAAACTACTAAGGAAACAGACGGAAAGGCTTCCTGCAGTAATTTTCGCGTTTGGTAAAAGTATGTGAATTCTGGAATTAGCTGGTGTCATATACCCGGGCTACCAGCATCAAGTGTTTAATTGATGCTGGCTTATCCGCTAAGCCCTCCATGGGCAGGTAAAGCTATAAGCAAATCGTTCTTAAGCTCTTTTGGCTGCTTCACGTGCGGCAAGCTTTTCTTCTTCGGTCCAGACCTTGCGCTCACGCTTGACCTGCGGCTTGACCTGTTTGACTGGGCCGCCGCCTAGCACGGGTGCTCTCATGGTTGAGTGACGTGCGGTTTCTGAATGCCAAGGATGATCGGTGTGAACCATTAATGTGCGACCGATCTCTTGTTCCACACCATGCAGCCACGCACGTTGTTCGGCATCACAAAGGGTAATGGCGAAACCACTGCGCCCAGCGCGGCCGGTACGACCGATGCGATGGACGTAACTCTCGGGTAGGCTTGGGAGATCATGGTTGAAAACATGTGTGACTGTGTCGACGTCGATGCCGCGGGCAGCAATATCTGTTGCGACAAGCACCTGTACAACTCCCTCGCGGAACGCATTGAGTGCACGCTCTCGCTGCCCTTGAGATTTGTTGCCATGCAAAGCTTCAGCAGTAATTCCTGCCTCGGTTAAAAAGGCACAGACCTCATTGGCGATGTTCTTCTGAAGTGTGAAGACAACAGCCTGACCAACATCCTGTGTCTCGAGTTGTGCGAGAAGAGCTGCTTTTTTGTGGGCGGCATCCATAAACATCACCGACTGCTCAATTCGGTCCACGGTGGTCGATGGAGGCGCAATTTCGACTTTTACTGGATCGCGGAGAAGGCTCTCGACCAGCGCTGTGATAGATTTCGGCATTGTCGCTGAAAACAGAACGGTATGCCGATCTTTCGGCAGCGTTGCGACAATACGCTCGATTGGTTTTGCAAAGCCCATATCCAGCATCTGATCGGCCTCATCAAGTACAAGCGCTTCAAGTTGCGAGAGATCGCATAAGCCCTGCTCAATAAGATCCAGAAGCCGTCCTGGAGCGGCGACAATAATGTCCACGCCATTTTCAAGTGCATTGACCTGATGAAATTGGCTGACACCGCCGAAAATCGTTGTTAGGCGAAGGTTCAGATTGCGCCCGAACTTCTCAAAACCATCTGCAATCTGGGAAACAAGCTCACGTGTTGGTGCGAGTACGAGGACGCGTGCGCCACCTTTTGGTGCTGTACGAGAGTTGGCTGCCAAACGGTGGAGTAGCGGGAGCGCAAAAGATGCCGTCTTGCCTGTGCCAGTTTGCGCCATACCCAAGAGGTCGCGGCCTTCCAGCAGCATAGGAATTGACTGTGCCTGGATAGGGGTAGGTGTGACATATCCTTCTTCAGCCAGAGCGCTTAGGAGAGTCGGCGCCAAGGAAAGATCGGCGAAAGTCATGGACATGGACACGCGGCGCCTCCGGCGCTCAATAATGCTGCGCCTGGTTGGGCTTCGCTGTTTCAGAACGCGGAGTTTTACGGGTGATGCTAAGCGGGGTCAACGCGTTCAATCGGTTCTTTTATCTCTATGCGCGCGTCACATCTCCTGCGGTTCTTACAAGTACTCCCACCTAATAATTCATGATTTTGCGATATCTCGCATCGCCACCACCAGATTCATATGAGACGCTAAAAGACGCTGCGGGAGCGTAGGGAGATAAATACGAATGGCTTCCAGTCTTTTTGACTCTGGTAGTGTTGCGAAAGGCGGACGCGAGCTTTCACCATCACTGCCCGCATCATAACTTTTAGCGATCGCATTGATGAGGGAAGGTGGAACGGAAGCCAGCAACGTCCTTTGGGCAGGAGTTAGAAGTCTGTCTCGCAAAGGGCCAGACAGGGTCCGAATTTCAGAGACTTTTGGAGGTTCGTAAGGCTTGAGTTGGGACAGCGGAAATTCGACTTCTACGCCATTGCTTTGCATCACATAACCAGTGGAACCTTCAATCTCGACAAGTTTGCCGTCATGGGCGCCTTTGAGGTCCGAAACATGATCGCCGATCGAGAACTGTGCCATGGCTAACCTCACAATATGATGTGTCATAGGGGGCTATGAAATGCTTGGGCGTCAAGCAGGCTGCCACCCGTCAAACACTTTTTTCTGTTTGACTTCGCAACTAATAATCATTGTGAAGTAATAAGTAGAAAATAGATCTATATTTACGTCTTTGACGTAGGTATGGATCTGCGTCAGTCTCTCATTGCTGAAATCGGGATTGTTCCATAGCATCCAGGAACGCACCCAAGTGCTGGACGTTTCAGGCGTTCGCCGGCGCCGAGGTAACTCTCTTATTTCGCAAAACTCATGCGATGGTTCTTTGACCGAAGTTATCAGATACGTCTGTGACATCCGTCTTTGTATAGAATAATTGTTTGTCTCGGTAACGGATGGAAGCTTTTCTTGGAATTCCATCCTATAAAATTACAAACCGAATTGCTGACGAACTTTTTGATGATAAAGCTTTTGCCTTTCAGCTTGCCCGTCAGAAAAATGTAATCTCCTTGAAACAAGCTCATGCATGAATTTTATTTCTTCGAGATGAGTATTTTGATTGAGCGTATGGGTCGAAGACGATTGATGCCGTCTATGAATGTTCATGGCATCGCTAACATAAACAACACTAACGTCCTTATTATCTAAAAGCTCAAGATAAACGCGCCAGTCTCCGGCGACTTTCAAGACTGCCAAGTCTTTCTTGCATTTCTTTAAAGCGGCTTGCATCGCTGTTTTTTGAAAAATAGCGCCGCTGACATTGAGAACCAGATTACGCTCAGACAGGCATGTTTGGAGAAAATCTCGTCCACTGAATTGCCCATCGTGTTCAAGGAGGTTCCCGGATGCTTCCATGCAATATGGTTGATATGATGCGGAAAGCGGTGCGCCGTTCTCATCTATTGAGCGGCTATCACAAAATGCCATGACCGTGTTCGGGCACTGATGCGCAGCGTGAACAAGTTTTTCCAAAAAGTGAGGGTCACAGAGATCATCTGCTTCCGCGATCCATACCCATTCGCCTTGTGCCTGTTTGAGTGCTTTCTGCCATTGAGCGAAGACCGATCCGGAAGGGCGTCTGCCTTTGATGATGCGAACGTCACGTCCCCACTCGGCAGCAGTATCCACCGCGATCTCGACGCTCTTATCTGTCGATGCATCATCGAGAACGATAATTTCCAGGACTGGAAATGTCTGCGTAAAAATGGAGACAAGCCTGGCCTCCAGATAACGAGCGTAATTGTAAGAGGGGACTACGACAGACACTGATGGGACTTTTGGCGCAGCCAGTCGCAGAAGTTGCTCAGCGTAAGGGCGAAAAAGAAAGGACTTCCCGAGTTTGCGTGCCGCGTCCTGTCGGCTGGTTTGAGTGCGGCCTTTTGACCATTGGGCAAGTTCCAGCGCTGCCAAACTCATGGCTCTGACATCGGCGAATGGCACAATTGTATTGCATGTTGTCGGGTCGTCTTGCAGGCTTTTAAGAAGCTCTGGAATGCCACCGTTGTCTGCAAAAGACGTACAGGGCAGGCCTGATGCCAGAGCTTCCAGGACGACGGAAGGGTAGGGGTCTTCGCGCGAGGTCAAAGTAAAGACGTCCGAAGCAGACAGCCAGTCCGCAACGTTATGAACACGACCTGGCATATGGAAGGTGCCGCTTGCCCGGGCATGATCGATTTCGGTGCTCAAACCATCCTGAAGAACCGGATCAATCGCGCCGACCCATACACAGTGTGCTTGCCCGGCGAGTTTCCGCCAGAGCTGGAGAAACAGGTCGAAGCCTTTCCGCATATCCGCGTAGCCAACGCCAATGACAAGCAGATCCTGAGCGTTAAGGCCCAACTGCGATCTAAGCGCTTCCCGGGAAGGCCGGTTGAAGGTTGTCTGATCATACAGACCCTGCGGCAGGATCGTTATGTGAGGGTGTTTCTCCAATCCTAGGCGCGCTGCACAGGAGTGTGCGGGGACGACAATTGATTGTGCCGCCTCGCATGCGTCCCGCATGGTTTTCCGTAGATCTCGGCTTTGCAGGAGGTGGGGCAACTCATGAACGAGGAATGTGTAGGTGATTGCATTGTTATGCAGTGCAGGCGCAATGGCTGATGATGCCGCGCTATTTAATATTGCGTATTCAAAACCTTCTGCCCGCAACGTATTCAGGCGCGCCATGGCATGGCCAGTTGTAGGAGGCAGGATTTCAACAGGGGCAATGGCCCGGTAGTCTTCCATCATTGCGCCGCCTTCAAGCAGAATGAAGCGGATATCGACACCAAAAGATCTTCGGAATGTCCGACCTGTCTCCAGAAGGAGTTTTTGCGCGCCGGCAGGAAAAGCATCGTGCCCAATCAGCAGCAGGCGCACTTTGTTTGAGGAGCTTTTGAAGCCGGTGCAGGCTCTGGCTGTGGCATTCAGATAGGCGCTCCCATAATGAACGTCTGGCTCCAGATAGGCACCTTCTGCCCATTCATTCCACGCATTGATGCAGACAATGGGTTCCCCAAAAAAGCGGTTCTTTTGCGCGGAGTTGACGAGGCCATTGAGCCATTTCTCATAAAGCTCAGGAGTTGACCCGTGCATGACGAGGCCGTTGCCCTGACGTCGTGCGTCATTATCCCATGAAGGCGCCGCTGTGCGGATAAGGGGAAAAGACGGGCTTGGCTGTCGGAGCGCATTTTCTACAATATCCGCGTAATCGTAGATCTGCCCTCTGAAGTCTTCGTCAAGAATATGAACGTTTTCATTGATGAGGCGGCAGTCGGAAACGACTTTGTGCGGAGGGAATTCAATGGCTCCTTCAACACCGAAGGAATGAGGGTCTTCATCTCCAAAAGCCTGTCCCATAATAAATATGGGGTTGAGACCATGTCTTTCCCGAAAGAGTTCACGCCAGCGCGCAAAGGCCTGTCGTGCATTGGGAATAGTTCCAGGGCGATACACCATGAGGAGGGGGCGATCCCCGATCCTGATATATCGGGGATCGTGCATATGTCTGGAGAAGCAGTCTACGAGAGCGATGTCATCCGCATCTCTGTAATGCTGGGCAATCAGAATATCATCTTCTGACCCGTCCCAGCGGCGGCTCCAGTTCTCGTTGGCCCACATCAAGCAGAATGGAAGGTCAATCTGAGGGTTGGCCAGAAGCATTTCCAGCGGCCCATCAAGCAGACGCTTTTGATTGAACCAGTAAAAATAGAAGACAAACCCTTCAATTCCGGCGGCCTTGGCCATTTGGGCCTGACGGTCCAGAAGGTCTGGAGAATTCAGAGTGTAATGACCCAGGTCACGCGGAATCCGGGGCTGATAATGATCTGCGAAGCGGGGCAGTCCGCGCGACGTATTGGTCCACTCTGTAAATCCCTTGCCCCACCATTTATCGTTTTCTGCTGTGGCATGATATTGGGGCAAGTAATACGCAAGGACACGGGCGCGTCTGATCGCGCTCTGGGGAAGTGGGTTGAAATCCTCAAAGGAGGGGCCTGGCGCGCTACGCCGCCGAACCTCCCGAAAGACTGTGACTTCATTCGGCGGGCATGAAGAATGAATTCCCGAACGGTTCTTGTTCTCCAGATAGTGGAGAAGCGGATTGCTGTCCGGAGCATGGCGAAGATAATTCTTCCGGTAGTAAACTGGATCAAAGCCTTCAAATGGCTGCCTGGCCTCACGGAAGCCCTGGATCATGTAATGTTCCAGCGGGTCGAGGCCGGCGGCGGCTACATCCGGATAGGTTTTTAAATAAAAAGCCGGATCAAACTCAGCAATAGGCTTTAATTTCTGCGTATGGCGGTTGAGCAGGTAATGAGCCAGCGCCAGCATCCCTTGCGGAATGGGGTAAGTTTGAGTGTACCAGCCAGGATCAAACCAGCCGATTGGTCGGCGGCCTTCTTTCTCGCCTTTTGTGACGTAATGTAAAAGTGGATCTCCTAGAACGTCCCGATTTTGCGCGACATACCAATGAGGATCAAAAAACGGATTGGGTTTGCGACCCTCTTTCCAGCCATGCTGGTGATAATGCCGAAGAGCTGCTGTTCCGAGGTTCTGGAGGTCTGGATTGTTCTTCAGATAATATGTTGCATCAAACACCCCGGAGTATCCCAGAATTTGAAGCGCGCTTGGTGCGAAAGCATCCGAGGCTGCGGAGACGGCTGGGCTGGATGAATCCGGGAGAGTGTGAAGCATGAAACGGTTTTTTACTGTTTCTTAATGAATTTCAAGTGCGTTAATTTATCGTCAATAAGAAGGGTGATTTGCCGTTGAGGGCGGAGAATGTCATACCGTCGGCCCCGAAGGGCATCGACGCCCTCCCGTCGGCATCGGAGGTGGAAGACTGATGGACCGCAGTGTGTCTTCCTTTGAGGAAGATAGTCCCGTTTACACGCATCAGACCATGTACCTGGAAGAGGGGATGGATCTGGAATGCGGCGTTCATCTTGCGCCGCTTGAAGTTGCTTACTGTACATACGGCACCCTCGCGCCTGATCGCGGCAACGCCATACTGGTCTGTCATGCTTTGACCGGAGATCAGTATCTGGCGGAGCCTAATCCACTGACTGGCAAGTCGGGCTGGTGGAGCCGCATGGTGGGCTCTGGCCTGCCGATCGATACGGACAGATTTTTTGTCATCTGCCCCAATGTGCTGGGCGGATGCATGGGGTCCACTGGGCCGAAGTCCATTCGGGCAGAGACCGGGCGGCCGTGGGATAGTGAATTTCCTCCCATCACCATGCACGACATTGTCGCCTCTCAGGCATGCCTGTTGGACCATCTGGGCATCCAGCGTCTTTTTGCTGTCGTAGGCGGCTCCATGGGAGGGATGCAGGCCCTGACGTGGATTGCCGATTATCCAGAGCGCGTCTTTGCGGCTTTGCCGATTGCAACGTCGCCGTTCCACTCAGCCCAGAATATTGCATTCAATGAGGTTAGCCGTCAGGCGATCTTTGCAGATCCTGACTGGCATGATGGTCATTACAGAGACTTTGGCGCCATTCCAGCTCGAGGCCTGGGGGTCGCTCGGATGATGGCCCACATTACTTACCTGTCTGAGGAGGCTCTGAGCCGGAAGTTTGGACGTAAAGTTCGAAGTGAAGCTCCAACGGCTGTGCCGGCAGCCAGCAGTCCTTCTCTGTTTGGTGAGATGTTCGAAGTTGAGAGTTATCTGCGGCATCAGGGCTCAACATTCGTGCGCCGGTTTGATGCAAATTCGTATCTGACAGTAACGCGGGCGATGGATTATTTTGATCTGGCCGCCGAGCATGATGGCGATCTTTCGGCACCGTTTCGCAAGTGCGAGACGCGTTTTTGCGTTGTGTCCTTTAGTTCAGACTGGCTTTTCCCCACGTCTCAGTCCCGTCTTCTGGTGCGGGCGTTGAACAAAGCCGGCGCAAACGTCTCTTTTGTGGAAATCGAGAGTGATCGTGGGCATGACGCGTTCCTGCTGGACGAGCCGGATCTGGATCGAACGGTTCGGGGGTTCCTGAATGGTGCGGCTGAGCACGCAGGTCTGACGAAAGTGGAGGGGGTCTGATGCGGCTGGATCAGCGTCTGATTGCGGAGATGATTCCAACCCGGGCCCGCGTTCTGGATGTCGGAAGTGGTGACGGTACGCTCATCGATTATCTGTATCGGACGCGAAACTGCGACGCTCGCGGCATTGAAATCGACATGCAGAGCGTGACGCAGTCCGTTGCGCATGGTCTGCCGGTTATGCACGGAGATGCAGATCACGATCTGTCCTACTATCCCGATGACTCGTTTGACTATGTTGTTCTGCAAAGAACGCTTCAGGCGGTAGAGCGTCCTCGAGAAGTGTTGCGGCAGATGCTGCGCATAGGGCGCCACGCCATCATCTCTTTCCCGAATTTTGGTCATTGGCGGTTGCGTTTGCAGCTTCTGACAACCGGCCGCATGCCGATGACATCAGTGTGGAGTACGCCTTGGTATTCCACGCCCAACATACATCCGTGCACTATTCGGGATTTCCTCGCGTTGTGTGAGGAAGAGGGATATATTGTGCAGCAATGGCTTGCCATTGATGAGGATGGGTTGAAAGCGCCTTGGCGGCGTTCAATTCGCTTCGCAAATCTCTTTGGTGAGCAGGCACTCTTTTTGTTGCGTCGCGGGTAGGGGGCGGTTCTTTTCTCTCTGTGCATTGTGCATGCCCGGGAGCTTCACTGTTTTGCAAAACACGTGAAATAATAATGATTTTTTATAAATCATAGCCCTCAATTCCCTTGCGAGGCAGGGGAAGCTGCCCTACATCCGTTTGCAGATATCTCTGCCTGAAAGCAGGGAGATGCTGACGGTTTCTTCGTCATGCTGGTCGATTTTGGCACAAGGTGCTTTGCTTCCCTGATTCTTGCAGGAAAAGTGAAGTGGGCAATGTGCGAAGGCTCTCGGGCTTCCGCGCATGTCCAGCCGTGTGCCTGCGTCTCGGTGTGAAGGTTCGTCTTTCATCAACTCTCTAGGCTCAAAGCAGGCATTTTCTTCGTGCATAAAGTGCGAACTAGCTGTGCGAGCCAGGCCTTGTTATCCCTCAGGAGGGGTCCATGACCAGTTTCGCAGAGCTCAAACTTGCCGAGCCACTTCAGAAAGCACTTGCTGAAGAAGGTTACACCACGCCAACGCCGATTCAGGCTGGCTCTATTCCTTACTTGCTGGAAGGTCGTGACCTTCTTGGTCTGGCCCAGACCGGCACGGGTAAGACAGCTGCGTTCGCGCTGCCAATTCTGGACTATCTGCTGCGGCACCGCCGCCCAGCAGCTCCCAAGAGTGTCCGGGTGCTGGTTCTGGCCCCTACGCGTGAGCTGGCTTCCCAGATTGACGAGAGCTTTGCTGCATACGCACGCCACATGAAGCTGACGCATGCAGTCGTGTTCGGTGGGGTAGGGCAGGGACGTCAGGTCGAGGCAACGCGCCGTGGCGTGGATGTTCTCGTGGCTGCGCCGGGCCGTCTGCTGGATCTGGTTGGGCAGGGTCACATCGACCTTTCTGCCTTGGAGGTTCTGGTGCTGGACGAAGCCGATCGTATGCTCGACATGGGCTTCGTCCGTGATATCCGCCGCATCATGGCTCTTTTGCCTGCGCGTCGTCAGACGGTTCTGTTCTCGGCAACGATGCCGCAGTCCATCAGTGATCTTGCGCATTCCCTGCTGAAGGATCCCGCTACTGTTCAGGTAACACCTGAATCCAGCACGGTTGATCGCATCCGTCAGGCTGTAATGTTCGTGGAGACGGACAAGAAAAAGGATGCGACACTGATGCTCGTTGAGAGCTCAAATGTCGTACGTGCAGTCGTGTTCACGCTGATGAAGCATGAAGCGAACAAGGTTGCGGAATTCCTGAACAAGAATGGCATTACGTCTGAAGCACTGCACGGGAACAAGTCCCAGGGTGCGCGTGAACGTGCCATGGCTGGCTTCCGCAACGGGACGATCAAGGTCCTGGTCGCGACGGATATTGCCGCACGTGGCATCGACGTTGATGATGTTTCTCATGTCTTCAATTACGATCTGCCAAATGTCCCTGAATCTTACGTTCATCGTATTGGTCGTACGGCGCGTGCTGGCCGCGATGGCTGGGCCGTCTCGCTCTGCGATGCCGAGCAGCGTGCGTGGCTTCGGGATATCGAGAAGAAGATCGACAAGGCTATCCCCGTTGTAACCGATCATCCTTACCACTCTGACGCGGCTCAAAACTCTACGATGCGTCCGCCAGTGTTGGGTGGTGGTCGTGGCGGTGGCGGCCAAAGGGGCGGTGGTGGAAATGGCGGCGGTCGCCGTCGTTCCGGCCCTCCTGCTGGTGGACGTAGTGGCGATGGCGCTCGTCGTGGCGGCGGCGGTGGTCGCCCAACGGGTCGTCGTTGATCCGTATGTAGTGGATATTAAATAATAGTATGTAGTCCTGAGAGGAATTTTTACTTCTCCGCCTATTAAGTTAGGCGGAGATTTTTTTATACATGTCGTTAAAACTATTTTTTTATGTAATGATAAATGTGTTGTTCTTGCAGAGCGCGAATAATCCGCGGAGATGCGCCTTTTTAGCTTCAGAGTGCTGTTTGAGATTGGTCAGAAACTCTGTGCGGGGAGTTTGACCAAGTGCTTGAAAGTGGCTTGAGGACGCGCGAGGTCTGAACTGTTAAACTTCCGGAAGCACATGAATAGCGCGGCTGGAGATTGGCCAGATGCCGGAAAATTGTTCAGTTCTGGAACCAATTATGCACGGCTGCCTTCTGCGTCAGATCAGTACGAGATACGGCATAGTTTCAGACTAATCATAATCTTTTTAGGTAAGCGTTAGTTTGATCCTATAAATAGAGCAATCAGGTCAAGAAAATAACCACCAAAATTTTTGTGGTGATAGGCATGATTGGTTAAAAGGCATGTCAAGTATTTTTCAGTTAATTATATTCGCATATCATACATCTATGATATGCGAATATAATT
>NZ_JBDOBO010000034.1:21287-27787 GCF_047723935.1 Gluconobacter sp. | reverse complement strand
ATATTATTGAATATAAGTAATTAATCCCGGATGCAGCAAAAACATGACGGCTGCTTCGGTCATGATCTCATCTTATAGTGCCTTGGCGTCGACGCAAGAAAAATTTGGAGTTGACACCAAAAAGTCTGGACAGGGCCGATTCATTCCGTTTACGTTACTAATTATCCGGTATGTCAGAGATATCCCGGAAGCAGGGATCTTAAAAATTCTCTGTTATTTCAGGCAGGGATTCCAACCTGTGATTCAGCATCAATTTTCCTGCTGCAGGGTGGGCCGACATGAGAGTTACGTTCCACAGGGTCGGACGGCAGGGTGAAATAATGTTACTACAAGGAAATAGAGCGCGCGTGAGTATCATAACTGCCGAGATGAAGCGCCGCTCATATCGTTTCGATATCATTCCAATTATGGGAGTGAGTGCCGGGAACATGAAAAAATCAGGTTGCAGACTGATTTTTCCAGATCAGTTCATGGCGCAGGTCTCTGCCCGTGGTGTTTCGCGTGGCCGCCTGCCCGGTGCGGTCCGTCATGTTCCGGTGTCTAAAACAGTCAGGTGCAGGAATAAAAAGTAACCAATCTCAAAAACCCTACAATCATCCATCAGGAGGCATGTAATGAGACGTAGCCGATGTCTCGGGATTTTCATTGTATGTTGTGTTCCATACATTGATTCTGCAAAGGGAGCGACCGTATCTTCCGGGGCCGCTCCCGCTCCAGGGCAGCGTCATGGTGTTATGGCGGCGCCGCGGGCAGGCGCCCACACGGTGCGGCACGGTGCGGGCGCCGCACCGCGACAGGTGTCGGAGCAGTTGCGTGTCGTGTCCACCGCCCGCACCCAGTCACACGGTACGCGTGAAGTGGTCAGCCGCGCCATGATGGACAACTTCGTGCCGGGCACAAGTGCAGTCAAGATGCTTGCCCAGTTGCCAGGCGTTCAGTTCACGTCGTCTGATGCGCTGGGGGTGGATACGTGGTCTTCCACGCTGTACGCCCGTGGCTTCGTGCAGGACCAGATGGGCTTTACCCTTGATGGGGTTCCGTTGGGTGATCAGGGATATTTTACTTATAACGGCCTGAAATCTCAGGCTGCGATCGCGCCTGAAAATATTGCCAGCATGGATATCTCGCAGGGTGCGGGTGCTGTGGACGCGCCAGGGACCACCAACCTGGGTGGCCAGATCTCCATGGTTTCATCCGATCCCCTGCAGAAGGCCGGGGCACGTGTTTCGCAGTCCTTCGGCAGCTGGAATGCGTACCATACGTTTGTCCGGCTTGACAGTGGCAACCTGAATAGGACGGGCACCCGGTTTTACGTATCCTATGTCCGTAATGACACGGACAAGTGGAAGGGCGCGGGATACCAGTTTGAACAGAACGTCAATGCCAAGCTTGTCCAGCCGCTGAAGAATAAAAGTGAACTGTCGTTCTTCTTTGACTGGAACAACCTTGTGCAGCCGGTTGATTATCAGGATCTCAGTTTCAATTTCCTGAAGGTGTATGGTACCCGGCTTGATCAATACTATCCCAATTATACCAACGCCTATAACGCGGCGGAGGGGAAATACACGCTGGGCCAGGACAAGACGAACGATCCCAAGGACGTTGCATATTATGACGTGGGGCGTGTCTGGAATGACTACCTTGCGTACACGAAACTCAAGCTGAACATGACAAACAACCTGTCATGGGACACGACTTTGTATGGTCATGGCCAGAAGGCGATGGGGGTGTTCACCAACCCCTTCCATGCCTCGCCCAACGGGGCGCCATTGTCCGAACAGATCAAGCGTCCCTGGCTCATGCGTTACGGGTTTACGTCCGGTATGAACTGGCGCATGGGACACAATGTCCTCAAGGCCGGGATCTGGTACGAATACTACCGCAACGCCATAAGCCAGACATTGTACGAAGCCCCGCTGTTGGGGCAGGGTGTACCGGATCCAAACCATTTGGGCGCTGCGTTTGATCGCATGTGGGCCTTCGATTTCAACACCAATACTTTCATGGGCTATGTGGAAGACCGGTATTACATCATGCCCAACCTGGTAGCGTCTGCCGGGTTCAAGGCCATGACGTCCACCACCCGTGGATCACAGGTGGCGAACAATACGGGCGAGGCGGCACTGGCGCAGGGCAGCCTGAATGCATCAGACGGGTTCCTGCCGCATTTCAACGTTGATTACAATCTCGACCGGCATAACGAATTCTATTTCGATATTGCCAAGAACCTGCGTACTTATGCTGATGGTGGCTATGGCCTGGGCAGTGTCTGGGGTGTAACCAACCTGCAGACGTTCAATGAAATGAAGAAGGTGATCAAACCGGAAACCGACTGGACCTATATGGTCGGCTACCGTTATCAGGCGAAGAAACTGTCTGCATCTGTCAGCTTCTACCATACTGATTTCTTCAACCGCCTGCAGACGGTCGCATCAGGTAATATTGTCAACCCGACGGATTCAGTCGCCAACGTAGGCAGTGTCCACATGAACGGCGTGGACGTGGGGGCGACGCTCCGCCCGTTCAAGGGGCTGAGTTTCTACAACAGCTTCAGTTATAATCATGGATGGTACGGATCGGATGTGTCCGATGGCGGCACGGCCTATCAAACCAAGGGGAAGAGGATCGTCAACTATCCTTCCTTCATGTATAAAACGCAGCTTGCTTATACCTACCGCAGTGCGCAAGTGCATTTTGACGCATCCTACATGTCCAGCCGCCCGTTTGACTACGTGAATACGCTGCATGTTCCGTCCTACTGGCTGGCGTCTGTGGGAGCGCGTTACAACTTCGATCGTGTCGGCCCGCTCAGCACGCTGTCCGTCGGTTTCAACGTCTATAACCTTTTCAATTCCACCTATATCGGAACGATGGGGGACAACGGAAATCCGATGCAGGGTGATTATCAGTCCTTCAGCATCGGCGCGCCGCGTTCCTTCTTCGGTACCATCTCCGCTTCCTATTAGGACAGGAGCATAAATGCGCTTACGTCGCCTGCCCCTATTCGCATGGACTGCCTTCATGTCCGTTCTTGCCGCAGGGAGCATCATGCTGTCCCTGTCGGCCATGACCGCCGGATACGGGGCGCCGCCGGCGCCTCTGGTCGTGGGGATCAACCCCGTTTACCCACCCATGGAATTCCATGCGCCGGAAACGGGTGAGCTTCAGGGCTTCGATGTCGATTTCGCCTATGCGCTGGGAAGGCAGATGGGGCGTCCGGTGGAAATACGCGAAGCGTCCTTTCCCCAGTTGATGATTGATGTCGGTTCAGGGCGGATTGATATCATCATCAGTGGTCTGAACGACACGCCTGGTCGGCGGGGTGTTCTCCGCTTCATTGATTACCTGCAGTCCGGCGCCCAGTTGCTGGTGTCGGGCAGCAGTCCGTTCACACGGGACATCGACCTGTGCGGTGGGACGGTATCCGCCGCTCGTGGCACCGATTTCGCCCGTATCCTGCAGGTATGGAGCGCACGTGTCTGCACGGCCGGGCATCTGCCTGACATCACAGTGGTGGGGACTGAGAATTCCGCCATGGCCCGTCTGGAACTGCGTGAGGGCAGGGTGCAGGCCGCCGTACAGGGACAGGAAACGGTTGGATATTTTCTTGATAATGCCCATTCGCTGTTCCGCCGGTTTCTGCCCCCTATCAGCCAAGCCTGTCTTGCGATCGCCATGCGACATGACAGCGCGCTGTTTGAGAATATCAGAGCCAGTTTCGAACAGATGAAAAAGGATGGGAAGTATCAGAGCCTTCTTCGAAAATGGCACCTGGAAGCCAATACAGTCATTCCCTCATAGTCTGCACAGGTGAGACATGTCTGCTGAAATACAACTCGACGATCACAGCACGATCATAGAACGGGGCCGTTACCATATGGCCGTGTCGCTTGTGGGCGTACTGGCATTCGTGGCGTGGCTGATCCATGCCTTTGCCGTTTCCGATATCGAGTGGAGGTATGTAAGCCATTTCCTGATGGTCCGCACCATAATGCAGGGTGTGGCCGCAACGTTGCTCATGGCCATATCCGCCATGATGCTGGGTACCGTGATCGGCCTGACCTTTGCCATCGTGCAGCAGTCAGGCAATCCGGTCTGGAAAACGGTGGTGGCCGGTTATGTCTGGCTGTTCCGGGGGACGCCGGTCATCCTGCAACTGCTTTTGTGGTTCAATCTGGCGCTGGTGTTCCCGCATATATGGATACCCGGTTACGGTTCGGTCCAGACAGTGCAGCTTATGACGCCGTTCCTCTCCGCGCTGCTTGGTCTGGGGCTGAATCAGGGGGCCTACATCACCGAAATCATGCGTTCCGGTCTGACCAGTGTGGACAAGGGACAATATGAAGCCTGCTGCATGATCGGCATGACACGTCTGCTGGCGCTGCGCCGGGTCATCCTGCCACAGGCCCTGCGGGTGGTCATTCCACCACTGGGGAACGAGTTCATCAGCATGATCAAGCTTACATCGCTTTCAAGCATGATCCAGTATCCGGAAATACTGCATAACGCACAGAACATCTATTATGCCAATGCCCGGGTGATCGAACTGCTCCTTGTGACCGGGTTCTGGTATCTGACGATTGTGACCGTTCTCATGCCTGTGCAGTATTTTCTTGAAAAACGTATCAACAGGGGATGGTCGGGATGACTGCCACAGATATTGCAGCAATACCTGCGTCACCCATCCTTGAGGTCAGGAACCTGAGCAAGTCGTACGGCAGCACATCCATTCTGAAAGGGGTGTCGTGTACCCTGAACCAGGGGGATGTGATGTGCGTGCTGGGCGGATCGGGATCGGGCAAGACCACACTCCTGCGCTGTATCGCCCAGCTTGAGCGTTATCAGGGCGGCAGTGTGGTCGTGGATGGCGAACTGATGGGGATTGCTGCAGCAAAGAGCGGACGTTTTTACCGCCTGTCGGAGCGCCAGATCGCGCGCCAGCGTCTCGAGACCGGTATGGTCTTTCAGAAATTCAATCTGTTTTCACACATGACAGCGGTGCAGAATGTGATGGAGGGCCCTCTCCATGTCCTGTCTGTCCCGCCGGCGGAAGCTCGCAGGGAGGCCTGTCGCCTGCTGGAATGGGTAGGACTGGGGGAACGGATGGAGCATTATCCGGCCCAGTTGTCCGGTGGCCAGCAGCAGCGTGTCGCCATCGCCCGGGCCTTGGCCATGAAGCCCAAGGTCATGCTGTTTGACGAACCGACCAGTGCGCTTGACCCGGAATCCGTAGGCCGCGTGCTGGCGGTCATGAAACAGGTTGCCGCAACCGGCATGAGCATGATCGTCGTGACCCATGAAATGGGTTTTGCGCGTGAGGTCGCAAGCCAGGTCGTGTTCATGGATCAAGGGGCCATCGTGGAAAATGCCCCGTCCGCACAGTTCTTTTCCGCGCCATCGCACCCACGAGCGGCTGATTTCCTAGCCTCCACGCTGGGCGCGCGCGCACAGACCAACTGAAATTACAGGAATACATACAAGATGTCTGCAACCTATGAACGCTATCGCAACGTCCCGCTGACGCCCCCCAACCAGGCACCGCCCGCCCTGCGCTACCCCTGGCCCGAAGGGAACCGGGCCGCCATGTTCCTGTCTTTCGATATTGATGCGGAAAGCGCATGGACCGGCAAGGATCCGTCCCATGCCGACCGTCTTGTCACCATGTCCTTCGGCGGGTTCGAGGCACGGGTGGGCACACCCGTCATCCTCAGGCTTTTACGGGAAATGGAGCTGAAGGCCACGTTTTTCATTACCGGCTGGGCGGTGGAAGCCCACCCCGCCATGGCCGAGGCGGTACTGGCTGATGGTCATGAAATCGGGCATCACGGCTATCATCATCTCATTCCCGAACCCGGCGCCGATCATATGCAGGAGGAACTGGATTACGGGCTGGAAGTGCTTAAAAGGCGGCTGGGCGTGGTGCCTGTGGGTTATCGTGCGCCCATCGGGGAAGCATCAGCCGAACTGTGCCAGAGCCTGAAGGAGCATAATTTTCTCTATACCAGTTCCTGGTTTGATGATGTGCGCCCTTACCGGCAGTTGATGAAGGACGGATCGCCCGGCCTGATTGAACTGCCCCAGACCACCAGTTACGATGACTGGATGCACGGGCTTGCGAACCGTTTCAGCCCGCGCTCGATCTTTCCCAAGGAGCATGTGCTGTCGATGTGGCGCGATGACCTGGACGAAACCCGCGCATGGGGTGACCTTGTGACAACCGTGTTCCATCCGCAGGTAAGCGGTCGGCCGATGCGCTTCCGGCTGTTGCGTGAATTTTTGCAATATACTGTCAGTTGCAACGACGTATGGATTACAACAGGAGAGGAGATCGCACGGTATTACGAACAGCAGGAAAAAGCCCTTGCGGTATCGTGATCGTGCATTCGGGATGATCCGCGCCCTTCTGCCCGTGCTGCTGTGGGGGGGTTTTGGGGCCGCAGCACCCCCCCCGGGGGGGGTGGGGGGGTTTAACCCCGAAGCGCCCGCCGCCATGGGAGGCC
>NZ_JBDOBO010000034.1:0-21277 GCF_047723935.1 Gluconobacter sp. | reverse complement strand
TGCGGGCGCCCCCCCCGCCCGGGGGGGGGGGGGGCGGGGGCCGCCCCCCCCCCCCCCCCCACCCCGGCAGGTGGTGATCGGTGTTTATCCCAGCTATCCGCCGCTCGACATGCGAGACCCGGAGACGGGGCAGCTGGAAGGCTTTGATATTGATCTTGCCACCGCCCTTGCCCGGCAGAATGGCTGGGCGCTGACATTTCGTGAAATCAGTTTTGAAGAACTGCTGCCTGCCGTCCAGACCGGGCGTGTGGACCTGTTCTTCAATGGCATGATCGACAATGCGGTGCGGCGGGAATCCGTGGACTTCGTGGATTATCTGCGTGAAGGATCGCGTTTTCTTGTGCCGACGCGCGATGCGGCGATTTTCCGTACCCAGCGTGACCTGTGCGGCAAATACGTCGCGGCCAACAGGACCACCAGCCAGCCGGCTCAGATCCAGCAATGGAGCGCGGAAAACTGCAGTGGGAACGAAATCAGGTTCTATCCCGCGGAAAATGACTCCGACGCCATGATCCAGCTTTATGAAGGGCGGGTGCAGGCGATGATGGTTGACAGCATTGTCACCCAATATGTGATCCGACGTGAAAAGGGACGAATTACGGCAATGGAAGGGCTGATTTTCCCACAGAAATTCGGAATTGGGTTTCATAAGGGCAACACGGAACTGGCGGAACAGATCCGCAGCGGCCTGCGTGAACTTGTCCTGAATGGAAATTATAAAGAACTTCTTGATAAATGGGGTTTGCCGCAGGAAAATGGCCTTGACGAAGAATTGCGGCAGTCGTCCGTACCTGTCAGTCAGTGATGGATACGTGCGCACAGCCTGCTATCAGATGGACCAGCCGGTTTGACAACGCCACCCCGCTCCTCAAGAAATCATAAAGAGTCCGATGTTCTGGATGCAGGTGAACTGCTGTTCCAGACACAGGGCTATGAATCAACCAAGATCGAAGCCATTGCCGTGGAAGCGTCTGTTGCTTCGGCTACGGTCTATAACTATTTTGAAACAAAGAATAATATTCTCCTCAGTATTATTCTTCGGCATCTGGAAGCCGCTCTTCCCGAACGCCGCCGGTTCATGCGTGCGCTGCCGGACGATCCGGTGGCGGGTATCATCGCGTTTGAAAACATGCTGGCCGAGCAGGCGCTACGCTTCCTTGACCGGGATTCATGGAAAGTCATCCTGACCGCCAAACTGCTCGATGACCAGTCTGCCGCTTACCGCACGGCATGCAGGCTGGATACCCTGATCTACAAGCAGTACATCCGCATACTGACCCGGTATCGCAATATGGGGCGTATCGGGGACGACGTGGATATTGCCCTGCTGGCTTCCCTGCTGATTGATGTTGGCAATGCCGTGCTGGCGCGGATCGTGGGTTCGGCTCATACGGTGGCGGAAGGCATGAAGCTGTGGGGTGACCCGAGTGTGCGCATGGTCTTGCGTGGCCTGATCGTTGAGCCGGGGAAACCTGTCTAGCAACTGTGTTTAAGCTACGTGGCTGATACGCCACGGCAGGCCTGTTTTGATTACAGCATTTGCGATTGTGATGAGACGCCGTGCGATCGCAATGAGGGTCAGTTTATGTGGTGCCCTCGATCCGTCATATCTTTGGCAACAACTTTCAGAACCGGATTGTGACATGAGGCTGCCAATCCTGCCTGAAACAGGACGTGGCGGAGAGATCTTCTTCTCGCTGAGATGACACGTTTCCGGCCTCTGATCCCACACTGAGAAGCGTGGTCACATGGCCGCCTTGAAGAGCTGACCCCAATGGTTATTGACCTCATCGGACAGACCGGAACCGTGTGCGTCTGAAGTGTTGTTCTTTAAGCATGAAGCCTGACCCATCAGAGTTGAGGGGTAACCACGGTCGCGCTTACGATCACGTGTTCGGCGACCATGCATTCTACGGATGACGGATCCACGTCCCCCGGATCAGGCGTTTCAGCGGTATCTTGCGCCGCCGGAACATAGACTACGGCTCCAGTCTCTGATGTGGCGCAGCATTGACCAGCGCGCGTCGTCCCTCCGGAGACAGACGCCCCATACGGGCCATGCCAGTCCCGGGCGTTGACCGGATAGATTTCAGGTGTGCGTAAGAGAACCTTTCCGTCGCGACAGTAACAGGTCTCCACAACGTACTTTCCAATGGTATCACGAACGACAGGCGCGAGCGTGTTCATCGACGATCTCCAGAAACAGACAAACGATTTCAGGGCTTCCTGCGGATAATGGATCGCCCGTCATTCGAGCGCGGGCGACCATTCTTCTTGTTCAAGCACCTCACGCACGACGTCTTCAGGTGGTTCCTGTGCTTCATAGGAATCCCACCAGTCCTGATCGAGAAGATCAAAGATGTCGACACCGGCGGCACGGATGCAGATCCGGTTGGCTACGCGCAGATAACCGTAATGCTGCTTGCGGATCCGGAAGCGGGTCTTCGGCCAGCGCTTTTTCAGCAGCACGCGCAGATTGGCGGCCGCCAGCGTGCCGCTTCCCTCATCACCCTGTTTGAGATGTGCGACATCCGGATCGGCGCGCAGCCGCTCGACTTCGGCGTCGAACGAAGCCTTTGCTTCAGCTTCCTTCCGACACTTTTCCGCAGCCAGCTCGTCGGCCTGCGTTTTCAGTCGTTCCAGCTGGTCCGCATCGGCGAACCCGTCCTCACGCGCATACACGGTCCACTGCACGCCGCGCAGGATCGCTTCGGGAAGACGCTGACTGCGCTGTCCCGTGAGAAACACGATGTCAAAACTGGCTGAGCCACCCGTCATGATGCTACGCCCTGCCAGCGACCGGACGGGGGTTTTCCCGACTTCGCCATACACGGCGGTCACGTAACCGCGTCCCCGGTTATAGAGGATCATGGAAACCATGGTGCCCACGATCAAGGGATTTTCGGAAATCGACATTCTCTGCTCCTCTCAACATCTTTCCTGATGTCTCTGGAGCGGGCACAGTCCGGTGGACGGAACAGACGCGGCGCGCAGCGCCGGGATCGGAGCCACGCACAGGCCGCGCAGGGGGCGAGCATGGCGAGAACCCACCGTTTGTGGAGGACGCCGGACTGTGGCGCCCCCTTCCCTTATCTTGCTTTCCTTATCCTTCTATTTCTTCTATTGTATTGCAATCTCCGGAGAAATACGTCTGAATATTTATATATAAATTCGGTTTATCCACTGAGATAGATTTCCTCACCGTAAGTTCATGCGAAGAATATGCAGTGAGGATAAGGAGCAAGACATTCAGGGTTTAATCTATGTACAAAGATTAGGTCGAGAAGATAGTCGTCGAGTCAGCCGAAGGAAACGCTACCAGCGCCGTATGGTTCTGGATGCCTGAGAGAACACTCGCTGCTGAAGCAGAACTGTAATCTTCATTGGTGGCTGCCTGCGAGCTACCGATGGATGCGACCGATGCACTTCCTTGAAGAGATTTGAGGGTGAAATCCGCCAATACAGAAGCGTGAATTTCTTTGAGGTCTGCGCCCGATAGCAAAGCACCGGTGGGCGATGCTGCCGCGTCAGATGCAAGACCACTCGATAAAGCCGACCTCTGGGCGGAAGTAGCTGCAGATGTCGTCCCCGGCCATGCAGCGGCAGCTTGGTTCTCTACCGAAGACAAATAAGTGACGCCATTCAGAACGACTGTTAGCACATTGGTCAGGAACACCATTTGACCGTCAGTCTGATCGTAGAGTGCCCAATCTTCGCCATTGTTAAGATAACTCGTACCGTTCTGGTCTAAATATCCTCCTGCGTAGGCAGACCAGACGTTATTGGCGTAGTAGGTGCTGTTCCCGCCATTGCATGTGATGACGTCATTCCCAGCGCTCTGATGGAATGTGCAGTTTCCTATACCTTCGTAAAGAAAATTGTTTAGTGCTGCACCAGTAAACGTATCATTGCCACCAGATCCGTGAATGACAAGTTTTTGCAGCGCCGCTGACGCGCCACTTGTTGGATCAACCTGTTTGAAGACTGTGTGTGAGAGATCCATTGTGTCTCCACCATTACCCAATGCTTCGCCTGGATACATGCTGACACTGTCATTCGTGCCCTTAAAATCTATTTCTGTCGGTGCCCCGCCACTGGATGGGACACACTCAAAGATACCAACATCAGTATCCGATCCATCGATTTCCAAAGTGACGTGTTGTGTGGTGCTGGGATTATTAATTCCGCCGAGCCAGAGGGTGCCCATCCAGTATCGTTCGGAGTTTGTATGTGTATCAATAGCTTCGTACGTACTAGAGTCGGGTGTCGCAACAATTTTTCCAGAATATCCGTTTGCGTCAAACATTGCCATATCAAGGCTTGTTGGACCGCCTATGCTGCCTTTGTAAGGAAAACCCTGGCTGAAATCTGAATATTCAGTTTGTACACTGGATACAGGCATGAAACACCTCATCTATTAACTGTTATGTAATATATACTAGCATGCGGAGAATAGCTTGCTCACCAAAATCGCCAATTTATTTCTGTATTTCATATATTCATATAACCTGTATATAAAATTAGAAAATTAATGATTTATAGATGTGGTGGTGGGAATACTGAGCGAAAATTTACCATACCTTCAACTTGATGAATGTGGGTGTAATCGGGGAAAGTAAAATGATTGTTGATCTTTCGTCCACAATATCGGCGATGCAATTATCCATCCTGGATGGCTCGATAAAGCCCGAAGCCATCGCATCTTCAAGGGTTGGAGGGAACGTGACCAGTCTCGATGAGACGGGTGTAGCAACGGTGCTTGATTTTTCGTCAGAAGCGTCAAATGCCGTCTACAATAGCGGTCCAATTGTACTTCTGCCACATGGTAATGAATATCTTCCTTACCCTGCAGCCACCACAATTAACGGTATACCTGTATCGCAGATTAAAGGTGCCGTTAGTCTAGAGGATGGGCTGCAATATACCACAAGTTCTTCTTCATCTTCGATCTCTTTTTATACTGCAGCAGGCACCGTATCAGAAAGAAGTCAAACGTCAGCGTCATTTTCCCTTGGCGCAGATACAACAAACAACGAAGAGTCTCTCATCGCGAAGCTTTTTTCCAGTCCGACGAAGAGTGACAGCAACATTCCTTCAGAACAGCGTTCTGCCTAGATCGTGTGAACGGATTGATGAAAACGGACCTTTCGAGACATTCTCAAGTAACAGCATGCAAATAATGAGAGGTACAAATGTACATCGATATGTCAGGAGCGATCTCAGCGGCTGAATTATCCATCCAGGATGGCTCTTGGAAGCCCGAAGTCGCGGTGTCGAGCGCAGCGAATGCAAGCGTCAGCTCTGTCGACAGGACAGGAGCGGCGACACTGATTGACCTGTCATCCGAATCCTCAGATGCCATCTATCAGACTGATCCTGTTGTTCTTCTTCCTCAGGGGGATAAATATATTCCTGTAAGTGCGGGAGTTATCATAAATGGTATTCCTGCGTCACAGGTCAAAGGGGCGGTTACTTTCAAAGACGGTTTTCAATTAAGCATGACATCCTCATCCTCGTCATTCTCACTTTATACTGAGGCTGGTGCGGTCGCTGGAAGCAGTCAAACGTCAGCGTCATTTTCCCTTGGCGCAGATACAACAAACAACGAAGAGTCTCTCATCGCGAAGCTTTTTTCCAGTCCGACGAAGAGTAACAGCAACATTCATTCAGAACAGCTTCCTGCCTAACGCATTCTATCCTTACCGGACGGGCAGAAGCTCGTCGATACGGCTTGCGGAAAACCCCAAGACCATCGTTTCAAGGGTATTCCGCAAGCACTGAAACTGCTCAATCCCGTTGAATTTCGCCGTCTCGATCAGGGATGCAATGACAACCCTGTGACGCAGGACTTTGGCGCTGGAGCCCTGCTCCTCACAACATGAGTTCTGGCTCAAGCCGCTCTCGACAAAATCTGTCAAGCGTAGCTTCGCTTGGAGGACTGGCCTCTCGCTCGTCTAACACTGAGTTTGAGGTGTGCACGATTTGCTCAATATAAGCAGACTCATCTCCAAGTCGTTCAAACGGTTCATCTGCAAGAGAAGTGAAACCACAAATGCTCAAAACTGCGAGATTGGGGGATATCGTGCCGTGCCCGCCAAGGCTATAGGGTAGCTTCCGTTCATCGGGTGACACCCAAGACTTTATTGCCTCCCTAGCCTCAGCAACACCTGCCAGATTGGCGATTGTTTCAAGCTCGTCGCAAATCTCAATAAACCGATTGCGGAGCGTATCAAACGACAGTTGATTATAAGTAATATGGCCTCCCTCCTTGGCGATGACAGTCACTGGCCCGGGACTCTGGTCGAGCCAATCCTGATAATCAGAAATTTTTTCCGACTCATCGAGAATGACAACCGTAAATGGTATCTCAATTGGGGCAGGCATGAATTTGAGTGCACGCGGCGATTGACCGTACCATTCGATTGGAAGTTGTCCTGCGATCCGCCGCGCGATCCGGCTTGGCATTGACACAGGGGTCAGTTCGAAAATGTCAGTTGGAAAAGTATAGATGAAGCGCAGAAATCCGCTGTTTCTACACAATGAGAGAGAGAAACCTTGGAATGGAGTAGCCTCTTCCGGCTTCCAGTCGGGAACGCTTATGAGAAAGCGAATTTTCGGATCGATTTGAATTGTATCATCGGCCATGCAATTAATATGTGCCGACCAAATCATCGAGGCAAATGTTCTCGTCTGCGTCCACGGTTGCAAAAGGGTTTGAGATGAGAATGGGTACGGAAAGCAGATGTGAACCGCTGAAGTGGTCAATAGCTGCTCCTCGCGTCTCGCAACCTAAAAGCCGCCAGTCGCCTACCGGCCAAAAATATTACATTGGTCATGTCGGCTATTCGGAAAACGGTCTGGGCGGCTGTATGTCCGAGATGAGGGCGACTGCCGCCTGTCTGCTCTGTTTCCGCTGAGCTGGCGGGCAGATCAGGGGGGAGAACGGCCGGTCCGGTTTGGGGCACCCAGACAATATTTTCTGCCGTTCGTTCAGCTATGTGTAATGACCGCTGCGCGCCCAACCCGGTCATTCAACCAGTTTGGTCGAGATCCGGTAAGCGGACAGTCGTGCTAAGCTTTCGAACCAATTAAGATGCTGATATTATTTCGATTTACAACCATTGCGAAACTCCTGGTCAAAGAAACCTCTGAACTGATCAACCAGACTTGGCGTCGGCCTCTGGCTCATCGCGAGTAAAGTTCTCGAAGCCCATAGCGTATGGAACGGTTTCGCCTCTGACGACAGTACGACCGGTCAGATCAACTACCGCAACGGTGGTGTTGCCGTATTTGGCACGGTCAATGCTTCCTGGCACAGGGAAAGGGGGCAAATTCAGCTTCACTCCATTGATAGCGGCATCCTGTTTTGGCGATGGAAGAAAAACCTGAAACACCTCATTGCCGAATGACAGCACGAAGAAGGCGTATGGAACGCCGGTAACGTTTATACGGCGTCGGAATAACATAAGGACAGTAACATCATTGGGCATTGGTCCAGGTTGAAAGCTTCTAATTAGGGGGAATTCGTTCACCAACCCCTTGCTGTGATCAGCTTCCCGAATCCAGGTCATAGCTTCTATGAAGTTTGACAGTTCCTCGGACGGCATCACGGTCAAGCCGATCTTGACGAACGCCTTCAGCACTGCAACAGGTGTGTATGCATCCCGTGTGAGTTCGAAGGTGATCGTCTTGTTCGCCTCGTCAACGATCATCAACGGATCGTCTTCATACTGCTTGATGACGAAGCCAGTCGGCTCGTAATCAATGCGCCATCCGGGCTTTTCCCCCCTCTTTTTGATAGATGGCACGCCCTTTTTGCCACGAATGCGGTAAAGAGTCCGGCTGGGCTTGGACCAGTTGCCAAGGTCGTTTTCGATACCTTTCCCGAAAAAACTGTTACAGGCATCGCATTCATAGTAGCTGAAGAGGCTCTTGTTTCCGAGCGCTTCGGGAATGGCGTGTGCCTCGTCCTTGAACGTCGCATCCTGTTCACCTAGCCCACAAAACCGGCAAAGTCGTTCGTTCTTGTTGCCCAGAAAAATCTTGTCACTAGGCCGAAGGAACAACGGCTGTGCAGCGGCATAATGCTCGTCGTAGAAGGCAGCTGCCGCAATGAGGGCGGGATCGATATTTGTCATTCTCTCATTGTAAATCCGAAAGCACCCACAGAAAAGAGGCAACCCGACGGTGTAATGGTAGGCGCTGACATGTCCGCTTTTTGCCATTGTTGGCCTGAACGGGCCAATCCACTCCCGGCCAAAAATAATAGCGGGAGTTTGCCTTGCTCATGTCCGCTATTCGGAAAGCAGTCTGGGTGGCTGTATGTCTGACATGTAGGCGACTGCCGCCTGCCTGCTTAATTCTTGAAGCCGACAGACAGCTTGGGGGGAACAGACAGTTGGCTCTTGGGAAAAGAGGACGGAAAGCAACAGTTCGCAGCGGTGAACTCAAGCGACGTTTAGCGGCCTCATCATAGCGACAGGCGCGGTCGGCTCGACGATCATGGTGCGTTGATCAGCGACGGCGTTCCGGGCAGGTTAGTCGAAACGCAACCCAATAAAGGTTTCCATATGCCCGCCAACGAACTTCTCTTGACAATCGACTACAAGGAGCCCGTCGGGGCTGCCGTGTTGGGCGAACTGCTATCTGCTATCCGCTATCGGCAACGATTACCGGCGACTCTACGGGTGCGAGTTGATCGTCACCGAGATCCGCCAGGGTTCGATCATCGCAATATTGAAGGAGATCGCGGATAATGCAGATTCGATCAATCACCTGATTGACTTCCTAAAGAATATTGCAGGTATCAAAAACCTTCTCTTGGGTAGCAAGGGCAAGAAGGGTGCGCGATCTAAGACGACCAAGACAATAAGAGCCATTGCGAACACGGCACTAAAAACGGGCGGCGAAGTATACATCGAGCACGAGAGTGCAGATGGCGAGAAGCTCAAGGTGCACGTTAATCCGGGCGAGGCGCTGCTGATTGTTCAGCCGCCTCAAGGTCGCGCACGTTATGCAACGCCACGCATCATTTCGCACGCAACCAGCGAGGCCTCACCACATGACGGCTTCATCGCTGACCTTGCCCGTGTAGCATTCGAGTCCCCCGACACTGGGGATGACATGATCGGCGAAGATAGCAACCCACAACTCCAACTTCTACGTGAACTGATTGGCGCTATCCGCAGTCGTCCAGACGGTGAGCAGTGGATTGCTAAGATCGCGCGGGATCTGCGAGATCAAGGTCATAGTGTCGCGGCGCAAATGCTGGAAGGCTTGTAATGCTTCATCGATTATTGGTCACACCGCGATCCACCTTATGGCCTTTCAGGTAACCGGGCGGTGTCGGCATGCCCCAGCGCGCCATAACCAGTTCACGACCACCTTCCCCGTTCCGCACAATCGGCGCCATCGTGTTCGGATACATTTCGGGCAGCGGCTGGAGATTGCCCGTGCGATCCTCAAGGACTTTCGCAATCTCCCGGATCGCCTGCGGGTTCGAGGTCATGGAATAAAGATTGCACATCCGCGTTGCTCCCTTACGACCACATGCAGCGTAATCTGGCTGCCATATCGATCCTTACGGATTTCACGGCTTCCTGCCTTGCCTGCTCTTCCGGTTTCACGACAGGCCATGACACGGCCTGAAACAGGGGCAGCATGTCCCGGTCGATGAAGCGTGTGTGCAGTTTTTCCATGACCAGCCTGTCCAGAGTAGCCGGATCCTGCAGCCAGCCACCATCATCAGCCTCGAACAGGTCGCGCATGATGGGACCACCGGCTGCGAGATAGGCGTCCAGACCGACAAACCGCGCACGGGCGTCCGAGGCCCGCACCGTTTTTTCCGTCAGCATGCGGCGAATGACGTAGGGTTCACGATTATGGCTCTGGGCTACGATTTCCCAGACCTGTTCCTGCCGCGCGTGGTCGTCGCTGATGGAAAACGCCATCAACTGTTCCAGCCGCATCCCATCCTGTTCGTAGATCTCAAGCAGGCTGTCGGACACCGTCATCAGTCGCAGGCGCTGTTTGACCACGGTGGGTGCGACAAAGAACGCGGCGGCGATTTCCTCTTCGGACATGCCTTTTTCCAGCATGTCACGGAAGGCGCGAAACTGGTCCAGCGGGTGCAGGGCCATGCGCTGAACGTTCTCGGCCAGAGAGTCATCCTCGGCGAGAATGGCCGACCCGGCCTCGCGTACCACGCACGGCACCGGAGCCGTCTTCGCCAGTTTCTTCTGCTTCACCAGCAGTTCGAGGGCACGGAAGCGCCGTCCGCCAGCGGGTACTTCATAGCTGCCGGTTTCGACACCAGCATCATCAAGGACAGGGCGGACGTTCAGACTCTGCAGCAGCCCGCGGCGCTCGATGTCGCGGGCCAGTTCCTCGATCGACAGGCCGGATTTCACACGCCGCACGTTGGACTGGGAAAGCACCAGTCGGTTGAACGGAATGTCACGGGAGGAACTCAGGCTGATTTTGGGAATAGCGGTCGCCATGGCGAAACACTCCACGACGGGCGGACGGGAGACTCTCTCCCACCCTCTCAACCCGTCACGAAAACCCGCACAGCCCTCTGACTCCGACGGCTACATCTAGGCCAATCCGCATCCTTGCGGCAAAAATAAAGAATAATGGTGGCGAAGCAATGATTAGCTTTTGTAATATCACGTAGGATTTGAACAGACGCTATATGAGCATATCCTTTGAAACAGCATGCAACTGATAGAGACGATTTTTCTTCCGAAGAAATTTTCTTCTACAGCTCACTCCCCAGTGTTTTTTGAACGACAGAGCAAGCATCAATCCGCTTGCTAATTTTTAACGAATTTCTTACGAATCAATTCAAACAATTCAGCTTGGTAGATTGCATCATGCAAAGCATTATGATCGCCTAGACTCCGTGGTTTAACGATCTTCGCAATCTCACTTGAACGGGTCGATTTCCAAGTGCAATTGGTAGCTCCAAAATACATCGACTTAATATCAAGCGCAGAAATACCAAAAGGATTTCCACCAAGGAATTTATGAAAGTAGTAATTAATAAAGCTCCAATCAAAAGATGCATTAAAACCGACAAAAACAACGGTTTCTTCCGTCTCTGTCAGCGAATGAAGCCACACCTTAAGTTTTGTCATTGCTTCGATAGGCTCAATCCCCTCTTCCTGTAAATGTTCCAGTGACAAGCCCGTGACCTTTAGGGCTTCAGGAACAAATTCTTTAGAAATAGGTTTTAGGTAGCATGAAAAGTTCTTAGAAGGATTGGATGTTACGCACGCCCCTACAGATAACATACTATATTTTTCAGGTATCGGGCCTGATGCCTCAATATCAACTGAAACGAAAATTTCCTGCTGGCTTTTCATATACTCTCCGTTTGAAGTATGGTCTCACTTTAGCAAATCACCAGTCTCACACATGCTTAACGCTACGTGAGGGATATCGCCGGAATGATAAAAAACTGCTCTCGCCATCGTGAAAGTAATTTTCACAATGGCAACGTCATTTATCTTCCATGATCGGAGAAGGGTGCATAGCTAACGACGAGTCAAGGAGATCACTAAAGCTCAACGCGCGGTTGGGGAAAGCTTTGGCAAGAGCCGCTGGATAAAGGCGTGTTCGAATGTCCGAGTAAGTCCACGCGGGCTGGCCGCTCCGTTCACCTGTAGCTGCAACTAGCTCTGTGAGTTGTTTCTCCGTGAGCTTCATGCCAGCGAGATCCATATTGAAAAGAGCTTTACGTTCTGCGGCGTTTGGGCGGGTAAATTCCTCTACGATAGCAGCACGTCGACGAAGCGCTGCATCCAAAACAGACAACCGGTTAGTGCATAGAATGACCACTATACGGCCACCAAACTTACGTAATTCATCGACCCCTTGAATGAGGGTGTTTACGGCCACCTTATCTTCATGGTGGCTCTGGCTCTGAGAGCGCGAAGCGGCGATTGAATCGCCTTCATCGATAATAAGTATAGCACGACGGTTTTTTCCCGCTGCCTCAATTACTTCTGACCAGGCTTGGGTCAACAAAGTACCCATTTCACCGACTCTACCCGAACCACGGACGCGATTACTCAGTTTGAACAGAAGGGAATCTTCAGTGCGAGATTCACGAACAATACGGTTCGCAATACACTCAGCTGTCGCCGTCTTGCCTGTGCCCACATCGCCATAAAAAATTACGAGAGGATATTGATCAGAAACCAAGTCGCAGATCGGTAATACCGATTTGTGGTAATTGCTGCTCCATGCGGACAATTGGTTTTGATTCAACAATAGACGCAACTGGTTATGGATGCGCTCATAACGTCCTTCAAAACCGAGCAGAAGCTTTTCGCGCCCAGTCAGTTCTTGTACGGGGAGATCAATAACCGCATCAAATACGTTGCTTTTAATCATTAATTGTAATCCTTCCGTCGCATTCCGTAACCGTTGCTAGAATATTCACGACCATCACCTTCGGTAAGGTCGGCATGACTGATATCATCGTCCGAAGGTGTCCAAGAAATCTTCATTTTCCCGGCTAACTTTTGTTGTGCAGTCAGATCGTAACTGTTCTTATAGCTCAACGTAATCCGCAGCCAAGCTCCTTCAATTCGCGGCCAACGCGCATTACCCGGGCGGTCATTTGCCAGACCTCCTGACGCATCTACGTAGTATCTAGCTGCCTTATATTCATTTCCATTAGAGATAAGCGTCAGATCGACGAAATTCAGATAGTCATTCTTGGCCAGAAGTTCGATGTCATGAGCCCACTCTCGCGCGCGAGCCTCAGTGGTAGCACCACTACTTGAGGCTATCATCACCAGATCAGCGGTGATACGTCGAAGAACCGCCTCAACATCCGTAGTAGTATAGGTAGATGTCTGCGTAGTGGTATAACTCATGCTAACTCCTCCACTTTAAAACCTCGACCAAACAACTCTTTCCAGAGGTCAGAATCATCTTCTTCAGATGCAAAATGTGCGGTCTCCCAAGAATGATCTGCAATTCGAACGATTTCTTTTCGTTCATCCTCGGTAATGCAGCTTGCGACGTTATTCCGGTCACATACAGGATCGAGTATTATTACAGGATCGTAAAATTTCGGTACAGTTCCGTTTTCAGGAAACTTAATAAGCTCCTTGAGTTCAGAGTGAGCAATATAAAGCAGGAAGTCGCAGAAGCGCTTTTCCAGTGAACCTTCGCGTCCGTTCACTGCGAGAACATGAGCGAGAATAAGTTCAATGTGAAAGGATTTTAGTGGACACTCCATCTTAGTACGCCAACGCTTAGCCAAGCGGACGAGCGTACGAAAGTCCGGGTCCTGATCCTTACGATCCTTTACGAACCGAACTTGGCAAGGCGCACAAGTCTCCGTTTTTGATCCGTCAACACGGTCAAATTGCCAGCCATAACCTTCTTTATCTGGGTTCTCAATAACGGGAACAATGTCGACGTCCAGTCCAGTGCCAACAAAGCTTACCGTAGCTGCCTTTCGTTGAATCACAAAGTCTTCAACAGATTTTTGGGGGTATAGCTTAACTAGTGTTTCGTAGATTTTGTCACTTAGACTGGAGAACGTCTCTTCATCGACCTTTTGCCCGGTAATGTAGAATACAACATCTACATCAATCGCATCCTCAGAGGTTTTGCGGAGAATCGTGTGCTTGGCGAATGAGCCGGCCTTTACGACGCGTTTGATGATTATATTCTCTTGTTTTTTCAGGCTTTCACGCAGCGCAGCAATCAATCGATCAACCTGAGCGTTGTAAGTTTGACGCTTATCTCTCGGCAAGCGAAGCACATTGCTATCATAATACTTAATCTGCGTATTGGTGAGTGGCATCAGCCGTCCTCTTCGAAGAAGTTTGATACTGTTCCAATGCCTCTCCCCTCACGATACCCGCCGGGCAGATCCAAGGAAAATACGCTTGGCAGATCCATAGCGTATGATTATTATACGGACACTTTTTACGCGCGTCTATTTTTTATATGCTGTCGAGGTTCAAAATGGTAGATGATCCCAAATCAACGGGCGAGCAACCCACCAATACGATTCGACAAGGAGTCCGTTGGGGGCAGGAGCGGCGTTTGGAGTTTATCGACTATAGATTGCGATGGGATGGCCAAATAAATCGCAGCAGCTTGACTGATTTTTTCGGAATATCTGTACCACAGGCCTCGTTGGATATCACTGAATACTCGAAACTTTCTCCAGACAATCTGAAATATGATAAGCGCGCCCGAACATATCGGGCGACTTATTCTTATAGGCCAGTCTATCCGTCGAGTTCGACTGAGCGGTACCTTGAAGATTTAATCAGAGTAGCAGTTCAACCTGAGGTTCCATATGGAAGCTTTCTGGGGTGGCAACCACCTGTAGCTGCGGTACCACGGCTGGGACGTCGGCTTAATGCCGATGTGGTTGGAGAGATCATCCGCGCAATACGTGAAACGGGTTCCGTAGAGGTCATTTATCAGTCCATGACTGATCCGGAAGGCAGTGAGCGAAGACTGACACCTCATGCATTGGTGCATGACGGCAATCGCTGGCATACGAGAGCCTACTGCCATAAACGCAATCAATTTAGGGATTTTTCCCTGACCCGTATCAAACTCGCCCGATACGTAGGCCCGGACGAGGAGCGAGCCTCAAAGGATACTGATTGGAACAGCGTGGTCGATGTCATTCTCACGGCACATCCTGGTCTCAGCCCCGCGAAACGCCGTTTGATCGAGAGTGACTATTCTATTGAAAACGGGGAGATGCACATTAAGTGTCGTCAAGCGTTATTGTTCTATCTTCTGTTTCAACTCAATTTAACTAATGATCAAGCAGGTCAGAAGCCAGAGGTAATCCAATTATCCCTGAAAAATAGAGAAGAAATTAATTCCTTGCTATGATTTACATTACTGAAGATACGATAATATTTTGACATGCATCAAATGGTACAGGATCAATGCTAAATAATGAATTTGTTCTGGTCGCAGGCAGCATCTCTAAAAAGACAGAAAAGGTATATATAGATCGGGCTCACGATTTCGTTCGCGCGCTTACTAAGAGTATTCTCGACGCAAATGGGGGACTGGTGGTCTACCTTGCCGGGGAACCCCGCAACCAGAATAATGAGCCACTGACTTTCGACTGGACTGTCGCATATGAAGTCGAGAGATTGAAGGCTAATTATGCGGGGACACAGCAACTTAAAATTATAACATCTGATTTAGCGATGAACGAAAAGATGACGGAAGAGAAGCGCAGGCTGATCCGCAGCCTCAAAGCTCTTCACTACGCAGATGTCATCAAAGTGCATGATGATTTGGTGACTGGCGGCAATATAGGGGACGAGCAGGTAGACGTTGCAACCGCCATGATTGCACTGGGCGGAGGAAAGGGAGTTTCCGACCGGGCCCGAAAAATGTCCAAACGAAAATTACCTATCCTACCGTTCGACCTAAAGCTGGGAGGTTTCAGCAATGACGGCGCGGGAGCCCTTGGACTGCTAAAAACTTTTCAAGAAAACCCGTTATTAATGTTTCCAATCACGGGCGAACAGGTGAAAGGCGAACTGGATATCCTCTCACTTCAGGAGCCCATTTTCTGCATAGACGAGCTTGCCAAGCGGACAGTAAAAATTTTCCAAATAGAAAAGGAAGCCAAACAAATAGCGCAAAATCCAGATGTATTGATCTTGACCGCTCTGCCGATAGAACTCGCTGCAGCGAGGTTGGCTTTTGGGATCAAGGACTTCAGCCAGCCACGTGTGTCTCTCAATGGTATTCATTTTTGGTCTACGATCGTTACAAGACAAGACGGCCCTGTGTCCTGCGTTGTTGCATCCCTCGGAAGCGCTGGCAACGTGACTGCATCATCCATTACCAGTCAACTATTATCAGAACTCAAGCCAAAAACAGTTCTGATGATGGGGATCGCGGCAGGCATGCGTGGAAAAATGACTTTGGGTGAAGTTATTCTTTCCGAGAGAATTGTTTATTATGAGGGATCCGCTGCATTAGATGGAGGCATATTGGCTGCGCGCCCGGAAATCCATCGTCCAGGATTACTAACTCAGCAAGACCTCAACACTTACCTCGCAACTGCCTCTTTGTCAGAGCGCTTACAACAACAAGCAACTACCCTTGGCTTCGCAATACCAAAAGAATCTAATGCAGGTGAAGTTGCTGCCAGTCTCATGGTTTCGCCCGCAACGATTGCATCTGGTGAGTTATTGGTTCGTGATCCGAACTTTTTTTCAAGCCTTAGAACGTTACATGATAAAGTCTGCGTTGCTGAAATGGAAGCTTACGGAGTTATCGATGCCTGCCAGAAACAAGAGGTGCCTGCACTAATTATCCGAGGAATCAGCGATTTTGGAGACAGTTCAAAAGATAATACCTTCCACAAGGTAGCTTCTGAAGCCGCCGCGATCGTCGCTTTAGACTATGTGGTTTATGGTTGGCGTCGCACATAGGCCATCTGGATGAAAAATCATCTCCATAATTAGTTCATAATTATTAACTAAAATAATTAATATTATATATCGTTCATAACATTCTAACACTCTATCCAATCTTACTTTTCAAATTTACTGCATTTTGTATGATGGCCCGATTTAGCTATTTAGGGTGCCGTCATTAATTTTTCGCTTGTCTGGCGCCTTCTTTCCCTGGCCGCTAGCAAGCATATCAGGTTCAGGAACCAAGCCCTCCCATGAATCATGTACCCATCGTGCGATATGAGTTACTTTCCGCGCAAGCAGTTTATCCGGGTCCACCGAGTCAGAAAAATCCTGATCTTTAAAGTCATAGTTAGCCTTCTGTTCCTCCAACTCGCGCTGTGCGCGCCGATATAGTACCCATAAGCGCTGCGGTTTTCTGAGCTGCAGCCAACTGGTCAGACCACCCGCCATCACAGATAATAGCGATGGAACCACCTTTGCCCAAAACACTTGAGTTCCTAAGGTTACAAACAGAGGCGCAAGTAATGTGCATCCAATGATGGTAGAAAAACAAACTTGGGATTCTATCTTATTGTGGTTGGCCTTTTCTCGCATGCCTTTCCGCACTGAACTATAATAATCGTGTGCGGATTTAAACTCATCCTCAGGAACGGTAACGTCTTTTCGCCAGGCCACGTAAAACCTCTCAACAGATTACTAATAATTTTCTATTATCTTAGATTAGGCTATTCTACGACAGATAAAGAGCCTTATCCTCCAATTTCCGCTGATTAGCCTAACTGCTCCATACCCGCAGGTCTTGAAAATCCGTAATGCGCTTAATGTACCAGGGTCCTGACATTTGCACGAACTCCCTCACCGACGTCATGATGTCGTAACCGAGAGCGTCGCTTCCATGAGCGCGGGGGCGCAAGTGCCTTCGCTCACCCAACTGGACGGAATAATGGTATTCCCACATCGGCCATGATACTGCCCCCCATCTCGTGATGCCGCCAAACGCAAGTATTTGTACGACGCGCCTGTATCCGGGACTACCCATAACTACGATTCCTTACGCTAGAACACGCACAAGCGCGACGTTCCACAATGCGTATTTCCATTGAAATAACAGCCATCTGTCCGGATCGTGTGTCTGTTTTCCTTGCCATACGGTCGGAAGAGAGCGACGATGACGGACAGACCCATCCAGTCCCTTGCCCCGGCGTATCGACCGCCCGAGCCTGAGTTGCGGCTCGTCCTGCGCCCCGATGCCCCCGACCCTCGCCTTGTGGCGTTCGTCCGCCTCATGGCCCGTCGCGCGGCACGGGAGTGGTTCCGGTCTCAGCAACAGGAGCAGCGCCGCCGCTCCGGACCGTAAGGGATGCCTCGCCATGAAGGTCGCGCTCTACGCCCGCTATTCGTCCGATAACCAGCGTGACGCCTCGATCGCCGACCAGCTTCGCGTCTGCCGCACCCATGCGGAAAAACAGGGCTGGACCATCGTCGAGGAGTATACCGACCACGCCATCTCGGGTGCCTCCCTGATGCGGCCCGGCATCCAGGCGCTGATCGCGGATGCACAGCGCGGGCGCTTTGCGATCGTGCTGGCCGAGGCCATGGACCGCCTCTCCCGCGACCAGGAGGACATCGCCGGCGTCTTCAAGCGCATGAACTATGCCGGCGTGCGGATCGTCACCCTCTCCGAGGGCGAGGTCTCCCACCTCCATGTCGGCCTCAAGGGCACGATGAATGCCCTCTTCCTGAAAGATCTGGCCGAGAAAACCCATCGCGGCCTGCGGGGGCGTGTGGAACTGGGCAAGTCCGGCGGCGGCAACGCCTACGGCTATGACGTGGTGCGCAGGCTCGACGCCAATGGCGAGCCGATCCGGGGCGACCGGACCATCAATCCAGCAGAAGCCGAGGTGGTCCGTCGCATCTTCCGCGACTTCGCGGCAGGTCTGGGACCGCGCGCGATTGCCTTCCGTCTTAATGACGAAGGCATTTCAGCCCCAGGCAGCGGCGCCTGGGGCTTCTCGACCATCACCGGCAACCGCGCACGGGGCACCGGTATCCTCAATAATGAGATGTATGTGGGCAAGCTGGTCTGGAACCGCCAGCGCTTCATCAAGGATCCCGATACCGGCAAACGTCAGGCTCGGATGAACCTGGACTCCGAATGGGTGATCCAGGAGGTGCCAGAGCTTCGGATTGTAGACCAGGAGTTGTGGGACGCGGTCAAGGCGCGGCAGGCCAGCGTCAGCGCCAGCCGGGACACACGCGACACATCATCACCTGACCATTTCCGCGAGAAACGTCGGCCGCGCTATCTGTTTTCCGGCCTGAGCAAATGCGGCTGCTGTGGTGGCGGTTATTCGATGATCTCCGGCACCCTGCTCGGCTGCTCGACGGCGCGCAACAAGGGCACCTGTGATAACCGGACCAATATGCGTCGCGAGGAGCTGGAGCGGCGCGTGCTCGTTGCCCTGCGTCATCATCTCATGGATTCGGAGCTGTTCGCCGAGTTCTGCACGGCCTTCACCACCGAGATGAACCGGCTGCGCATGGAAGCGTCGGCCGACATCGGCGCATCAGAGGCGGAACTGAAGCGGGTCGAACGCGACATCCAGCGCCTGATGGACCTCTATCTTTCAGAAGCGATCTCGATCGAAACCGTCAAGGAGCGCGGCTCCAAGCTCGAAGCCCGCAAGGCGGAACTGACGGGCTTCCTCGCCACCGCCGAGGCGCCGCCTCCCCTGCTCCATCCCCAGATGGCGGAGTTCTACCACCGGCAACTCGCGCGCCTGCATGACATGCTGCATTCCGAACTGGACGAGAAACGCCAGGAGGCAGCCGAGGTGATCCGCTCGCTGATCGAGGCGATCATCCTGACGCCATCCGACAAGGGCCTCCAGATCGATGTCCGGGGCGATCTCGCCGGTATCCTGACGGTGGCGTCAGGCAGCGGACAAAAGAAAACCCCAGGCCGTTTCCGGACTGGGGCTGGTGATGCGTTCGCATCGCAAGTTCAGATGGTTGCGGGGGTAGGCAACCAACGATACTTGCGATTGGTTGATCACGAGATACCGCGCCTTACAGCATGACCCAACGACCATACCAAGATACGCAGCCACAACCCATTAGAATCTTTATTATAGACCAGCTGCTGCATATATCATCCTGTGTAACGGTCAATATATGAGGCAATGCATCATACCTAAGGCTACGCTGTTCTCTGAAGCCTCCGATTATTCGTCCGGGCCGATACCGAGCGGCATACCGTACATCACAAGGGGTGAACTTGGCCCATAGCGCGTTCTTCCGCTCGCGTGAAAATAATGCACAATCAAGCCACGGGGCTAGAGATTCAGAATACGAGACGCTCCATCAACCAGGCATTGAGATCGACGATCTCCTCACCAATGATCTCATGCCCCATCGGATAGGCATGCCAGGCAACATCATGCCCTTCGGCACGCAGCCAGTCCCGTGCGAGGCGGGCCGCTGCCAGCGGCACAACCGTGTCGCCCTCACCGTGTCCCAAAAAGACTGGCGTCGCGCGGTTCGCCTCCGTTGCCTCCTTTCCCGTCTGCCCGGCCAGCGGCAGATAGCCGGACAGACCGGCGATCCCAGCCAAGGGCAACGGGTAACGCACCCCGGTCATCAGCGACATCGCACAGCCCTGGGAAAACCCACCGATCACGATGCGCCGGGACGGGATACCGCGCGCGACTTCCTGATCGATCAGGCTCGCCAGATAGGCCTGGGCGTCACGTAACCCTGCCTCATCTTCCCGTAGAAGCAGGTCGGTCGCGAGAAGATCATACCACGCCGGCATGCGCTCACCACCACAGGCCGAAACCGGCCGGACGGGCGCGTTGGGAAAAATGAACCGGACCGCGCCGATGGAGCGCAGGTCGAGCGCCTGGGCAATGGGCGCCAGATCCCGGCCACTCGCACCCAGGCCGTGAATGAGGATGATCGACGCGACGGGATTTTTCCCGCTTTCGACCTCCAGCGCTTTCAGCGGCTTCATTCCCTGCTCCCCTTTCTCATCGATCGGCAAGCGGTTTCTCGAAGCCGCCCTGGCCGAATTCGAACATGCCCGCGAAATCGAGATCGTCTTCCGGGCCTTCGAACTCGATCCGACGTCAGGTCCGGCAGTGACCACCACAACACTCGACCGCATCATGCGGAAATACGGCAAGAGCCGGAGCGACGCCCAAGCCATGATCGACCACATCACATCCATGGGCGAGAGATGCGGTCTCGACATGCGTTATGCCTCGGTCCGCTACACCAAGACCTTCGACGCGCACCGGCTGACCAAATTCGCCGAACTGCACGAACGCGGCGCGGACATGACGGAGCGGCTGTTCCGGGCCTATTTCACCGACAATCTCCCCCTCGCCGACCATGATGTGCTTGTCGGCCTTGCGCAGGACGTCGGTCTTGATAGCGACGCCGTCCGCGCCATGCTGACGGGCACCAACTTCGCCGAAGATGTCAGGCGTGATGAAACCCGCGCGTCACAGGCGGGCGTTCATGGCGTGCCCTTCTTTGTCTTCGACGGTGTCTACGCATTTTCCGGCGCGCAGCCGAAAGCACAATTGCTGGCCGCCCTGCGCCAGTCATGGAACGACGCACGCAAAACGGTGTCCGACAATCCTACCACCGGCATGACCTGCGACAGCAAGGGATGCGCTATCCCGCCCTCCGGCACTGGGGCTCTCTGAGCAAAAACCGTCCCGCCGCTGTCTGTTCCCGTCAGGCAGGCGCGCCTTGGCGGGAGCGGTCGTATTCGGCGATCGTCTCCTGCGTCAGCGGATCGCTGACAAGCGGGCCGAGGATGGAGTCCA
>NZ_JBDOBO010000033.1:0-28540 GCF_047723935.1 Gluconobacter sp. | reverse complement strand
CCATTGCCTTCGTCCGGGCCTATCACCCCCTGATGACGGCCGAACGCGGCAAGGGACATTTCTGGTCCCTTCAGGTCTATGACACCGCATCTGGCACGGAGCATACTCTCTGGACCGCACCGGAAGGCACCGGAAACCGCTTCTGGGCGCCGGAAGGCATGGACCTGACATGGACCCGCAACGGACAGCTCCTGTTCCCCTGGGAAGGCAGCGGCTGGCTGCGCCTCTGCGCCCTCAGCGTCACCGCCCCTGCCGCAACACCACGCTGCCTGACGCCGGATCACGCCGAAATCGCGTCATACCGTCTGTCAGCAGATGAAACCCGCCTGCTCTACACCGCCAATATCGGTGATCCGGATCACTGGCGCGCCTGGTCCCAGCCCCTTGATAACAGCCAGCCCGTGGTCCTGAGCGCGCCCAATGAACAGGTCATGGATCTCACACTGGCGGGACCGGTCCTTGCCATAATGGCTACAGGCACAGACCAGCCCGCCCATCCGGTCGTGCTTCAGAACACTGTCCGGCACCTGCCCGTAATCCCCGCTACCCCGAACGGCTTCACATTCACAACCCCTCAGATCGTGCATTTCCGCAGCGATGACGGCCGCGACATTCACGGACAGATCTTCCTGCCTCCCGCCGGAACACCCGGTCCGCATCCCGCGCTGGTCTTCGTCCATGGCGGCCCGTATCGGCAGATGCTCCCGGCCTTCAATCCGATGGGCTATTATTCCAATGCCTATGTCATGAACCAGTTTCTGGCATCGCACGGATATGTGGTGCTGGCCGTCAATTACCGTAGCGGCACCGGCTACGGCGTGGACTTCCGAACCGCCCCCGGCATCGGCCGCGCGGGCGCCAGTGAATACAAGGACGTTCACGCAGCCGGACTGTTCCTCCGCAGCCGTTCCGACGTGGCCCCCAGCAAGATCGGCATCTGGGGTGGAAGCTGGGGTGGTTATCTGACGGCTCTGGCCTTGGCCCGCAACAGCGATCTGTTCGTAGCCGGTGCAGATTTCCACGGCGTCCATGACATGACGGAACCAGATCATTCCGGCCTTTCTCCCGAGGAGAAGCAGCGGGAAAAGGAGAGCGAGTGGCTATCATCCCCAATTGCCGACATCGCGCACTGGCGCTCACCAGTCCTGCTGATCCACGGGGATGACGACTTCAACGTCGAATTCGAACAATCCGTCCTGCTGGCCCGTATGCTCGTGGAACGGAATATTCCGTTCGAAGATCACGTCTTCCCCGGTGAACGCCACGCCTTCCTGCGAACACAGGACTGGCTGAACGCCTATCTGTGGACGCTGCATTTCTTTGACATAGAGCTACCAGCCGTACAGCCAAACTGACTCCTGCCGGATCTGCGTGCGGGACAAACATTTCCAAAAGGCAAATCCGGCCGGGAACCGAGGCATATTCTTCCCCGTCACCAACAAAATGTTGCCTTCATGAAACGTAAGGAGATGTCGCGCACTTAACTTTTGGTTATATAGCGCGCGCAGTTTCGAAATCGACGGTTGCAAAGCAGACATGCATATTAATTCGATATCGCAACATCACCGCCCACCGGCGCTTATCGAGGGAACCAGGGTATGACGGCCAGACTGCCCCTGAAGTCTTATCTCCTGTCCTTTGCAGCTCTGTCGTCGGGCGCAGCGTACCTCGTGCCGCAGCAGGCTTATGCTGCCGCAACAGTGTCCAGCCCTGCCGATGCCAAGGACACATCATCTCACTCTACAAAATCCTCCGCGGAGCACAAAAAAACTCAAAAACCGGTTAAGGCCAGCCGGGAAGTCATTACGGTTACGGGCAGTCACATTGCGAACGCGCATATCAAGTCTCCGACCCCCATCAGCTCCCTTAACCAACAGGAAATCCTGAATCAGGCCCCAAGCAACAATATTGCTGACCTGATCAACCAGATGCCGCAATTCGCGGGAAGCCAGACACCTCAGAATTCCGCCTATTCCCTAAGTGATGGCCTCGCTGGCATCAACGCACTCAACCTCCGTAATCTTGGTGCAGTCCGGTCACTCGTGCTTCTGGATGGACGACGGATCACGCCATCCGCCATCACCGGGATTGTCGACATCAACACAATCCCACAGCAGCTGGTCAAACGTGTGGATGTAGTGACGGGAGGAGCCTCCGCGCAGTACGGCTCCGATGCTGTCGCAGGGGTCACGAACTTCGTACTCGACAAGACCTACACAGGCCTGAAGGTGACTGCGGATTCCGGCATCTCGGACTATGGGGATGGAGAGAACCAGCATGCCGCCATAGCTGGCGGCTTTGGCTTCGCACATGGGAAGGGGCACGTTCTTCTTAGTGGCGACATTGCCCATCAGGACGGCATTTTCAGTGTAAACCGCAGCTGGAACAGAAACGGCGACCGCATTATCGCCAATCCCGACTATGCAGCGGGAAACGGTCAGCCCTATTACATCCGCGTTGGTAATGCAGGAACCAACAACGTCATGCCCGGAGGGATCATTAATGCCTCCAAGGGAGGCGTGACCAATTCGCTGCGTGGGATCTATTTTGGTCCGGGCGGAAGTGTCAATCACTACAATTACGGCGCTCTGTCGACCTCCAGCGTCTCGGTCGGCGGTGATCAGAACCTGGCCAACAATAACAAAAATATTGGCCTGGAACCTCAGAGCGACCGTAAAAATCTCTTCGGACGCCTGAGCTACGATGTCGCGCCGTGGATGACCCTGTATGCCGAGGGCGCCTACAATGAGAGCGAATACGTCTACAACGCCGGGCCACAGTATCTCAGCTCAATCTCGCTGAAAGGGACCAACCCCTATCTTGTGGATGCTCTTGGCGCTGACGCACTTCAGAATGTCTCGAACGTCACTGTCGGGACAACTGCGCTCGACATGCCCTACCGTCGGACTGACAATCTCCGCAACGTCCAGCGTTATACGTTCGGTGGCGAAGGCAACTTCGAGATGTTCGGCAAACGCGCCTCATGGAACGCCTACGCCCAGTATGGCGTCACCCACACACACGAGCAGATCTACAACGTCATGAACACGGCAAAGATCGCCAATGCGACCGATGCCGTGCGAAACTCGGCCGGGCAGACTGTCTGCCGCTCTTCCCTGACCAATCCCGGCGATGGCTGCTCCCCGATCGACTGGCTGGGAACGGGCGTTATGTCGTCATCGGCCATTGATTACGCTCTTGGCGCACCATGGCGGAATCAGCGGTTTCAGGAAATCGTCTCGGGCGTCAACCTCTCCACGATCCCCTTTGCGACATGGGCCGGAGATGTGAACGTCGCCGTCGGTGGCGAATATCGTGACGAGCGTGCCTCGGGATACGTTCCGGCAGAATACCAGTCGGGCTGGTCGGTCGGCAATTACCGGCCGACCTTTGGGCACTACAACGTCAAGGAAGCTTATTTGGAGACCGCCGTGCCGCTGGCGAAAGGTCTATCCTTTAACGGTGCCGTCCGCGGAACGGACTACTCGACTTCTGGCTATGTCACGACATGGAAAGTTGGCGGAACGTGGCAACCTGTCAGGGATGTTCTGTTCCGCGCCACCCAGTCGCACGACATCCGTGCACCAAACATCAACGAACTCTACAACGCAGGGACATCCCAGACGACGAGCGTGCTCGACCCGGTCACGGGTCAGACGGCTACCGTTCTCTCCACGACGACCGGCAATACGAAACTGCGTCCCGAGACGGCTAACACAACCGTCGTCGGCGCCGTCATCACTCCGCGATATGTTTCCGGCCTGGCGGTTTCGGTTGACTGGTTCCACACCAAGATCAAAGGTGCGATCGAACAGTTCTATCCGCAGTCCATCATTAACGAATGCTATGCAGGATACACGACCTTCTGTTCGGCGGTCCGTCCCGATCCGAGTGGGACGCGTGATCTTCTCATCAGCGCCTCTCCGTTCAACTTTGCCAATCTTGAAACCAGTGGGATCGATATCGACGCCTCTTACAGCTTTCCCCTCCGCCGCCTGCTACGCGACGCCGATGGCAAGTTCACCCTCCACGGTCAGGCCACAAACTACCTGAAATATGTTTCTAATTCCGGTGTGGGCTATACCGTCGACACATCAGGCGACATTTCGTCCGGCCCGCCGCGCTGGATCTACCGCTTCTCGGCCACCTACAGCACGTCACGATACAGCGTCACGGCCATCGCCCGGGGCATCAGTGCAGGCAATTATTCCAACAGCTATGTTCAGTGCTCGGGGACCTGCCCAGCGTATAACGCCAATTATCCCACGATCAACGATAACCGTGTCACGGGCATTTTCTACTTCGACATGAACGCGACCTACAATCTGCCGGTCGAGAAAATCGGCAAGATGCAGCTTTTCCTGACCGTAACCAACCTCGCAAACACCTCTCCGATCCTTCTGCCGGAAGGCGGACTTGAGGCCGACGAAACCTATAGCAACCTGCTCGGCCGGACTTATCGCGGCGGTATTCGCATGGAATTCTAAGGGCGGTTTTTCCACTCCAGATCTTCCCCGCACTGAGGCTGCCTGCACACCAAGCACAGGCAGCCTCTTATTGTTTCAGCGTCAGGCTGAACTTTGTAATTCCCAGTCAGCCAAGGTCTTATGCGTCAGATCTCCAGCTTTACTCTGAAAGGTTTTCGCCGGGTTTTCCTTTCCTTCGGGACAGCCGGACTTCCCATAATCCTGAGCGCCTGTGCTTTCCACAGTTCCTCTGCCCCTCTTGGACCGCATGCCCTCGCTGAGCGACTTTCGCCCATCCTCCGGACCTCCCAAGAACAGGGCGTACGCTGGGGAGTTGTCATTTCCACGAGGGATGGAAAAGTTCTTTTTTCCCGAAATGCCACCGGGCGCTTCATCCCAGCGTCAAATGCCAAACTCTTCACGACAGCCGCCGCAATGGCTGATCTTGCCGAATTGGAGCGCGATGAAGCCACACATCCCACTGCCCTTCTGCTGGCGCCACACGCTCACGGCGCGCCAGATCTCATTCTCCAAGGCTCAGGAGATCCTTTCCTCTCCGATGACGCTGCATGCAAAACCGACTGCCTGAAAACGCTGGCCGATGCTGTCTTCGCCAAAAAGCTCAGACGCGTTCATGCCATTATTGCTGATGACCAGTTGTTCGCGGATGAGCGCTGGGGTGATGGATGGAGCTGGAATAACCTGCAAACACAATGGGGCACGGCCGTTTCGGCACTTACACTGAACGACAATATCGCTGAACTGGACGTACAGCCCGGCGCATACCCTGGCAAACGCCCGTTGTTTCGCTGGTCATCCCCAGCCGAGGAACTGACGGTAATCAATCAGGCTCTTACCGTACAGGATGGAAAACCTGAGCTGAGTTTTGAAAAGAAACCCGGTGAAACCCGTCTTGTCCTGACAGGCACGCTACCTGTAGGAGCGGCAGTCCAGACATTGAAAATCGGGATCGACGATCCAGCACTCCTGACGGCACACCATTTCAGGTCGCTGCTTCACGACGCGCGCATCAAGGTTCAGACTGTGAAAGCTCGTCATCGCCTGGCGAACAGTCCAGCCGAAATCATTGCGCCAGCTGCTCAAGTCCTTGCCACCCTCCCAGCACCAGATCTGAAAGAGGACATCCGTTATCTCCTAAAGACCAGTCAGAACCTTCATGCCGAACTCCTCCTCCGCCGCTTAGCTCTTGTCCATGGGAATGGTTCTGTCGAAGACGGACTAGCCGAGCGCCGCCGGGTTCTGACTGCTCTGGGGTTGGCTCCTGTGGGCTTCTCTCTTTACGACGGCTCGGGAATGTCCCCCTACAACCGCGTTACACCTCAAACTGTGATCCAACTCCTTCTCCGCGCTGACCAACAACCTTGGGGCGCTGAATGGCGGGACGACCTTCCGCTGGCAGCATCAGACGGAACGCTTGCGCACCGTTTTATTGGCACGGTCGTCGCTGGTCACCTGCATGCAAAAACAGGTACGCTCGCAGCAACCCACTCCTTATCAGGTTATCTCCAGACAGTGCGGGGTCAGACCCTTTTGATTGCCGTATTCACAAACGACGTGCCGGACAGTCTGCCACATCCGACGAAAATCATGGACGATCTGGTGACTGCTGTCGCCATGGCCGAATAATCGCCTGAAGAGCACATTTTGAAGGATAATGTCTTAATTCATGCATGAGCTTTCTGGGGCGCCAGCCCGAAGAACGTCCCTCGGCCGCCGCTCCTTTATGGGCCTTTGCGCAGGAACAGCTGCATTATCTTGGGCAAACGCTTCTGGGATGCCACGCGAGCGTCTGTCCCCTGTCGCGATCCGAACCGGCTATGACCGTCTCGAAGCTGATGGCTATCAGGCTCTTAAAGGGAGAAAAGTCGGTCTAATCGCCAACCCCACAAGCGTGGACCGCCACCTGCGCCATATCGCAGACAGGCTGCATGCCGCACCGGGAGTAAACCTGAAAGCCATCTTCGGGCCTGAACACGGGTTTCGCGGCTCAGCGCAGGCTGGCCATTCAGAAGCCAAAAGCATTGATCCCCGCACGGGCATCCCCGTTTACGACATGTACACGCTCTCCGGCCCGAAGCTGGATGCGCTCCTGAAATCTGCGGATATCGATCTTCTCGTCTTCGACATTCAGGATATTGGCGCCCGGTTCTACACCTATATCTGGTCCATGTTCGACGCACTTGCAGCCTGTGCACGCTGCGGCGTCGCGTTTATGGTTCTGGACAGACCCAATCCCATTACAGGCCTACCCGCCAGCGGCCCTACCCTCGACCCCGTATTTTCATCATTCGTGGGCAGGGTCCCCCTTCTTCTGCGGCATGGCATGACTATTGGCGAACTGGCACGCCTCTTCAACAGCCAGTATGTCCCACAACAGGCAGGCCACGCCGTCGAATTGCATGTCATTCCCATGACTGGCTGGCGTCGGGACTGCTATCAGGACGAAACCGATCTGGTCTGGGTGCCGCCGAGCCCTAACATGCCCAACGTGACGACAGCCCTCGCCTATCCGGGAACATGTCTCTTCGAGGGGACAACCTTTTCGGTTGGTCGCGGTACGGCATCCCCGTTTCTCACGATTGGCGCCCCTAACCTCCAGGCAACCCGATGGGTCGAGAGCCTGAACAACGCAAACCTGCCAGGCTGTCTGTTCAGGGAAGACTGGTTCACGCCCGGATCGGACACTGCAAAGGGGCAGTTATGCCACGGGCTTCAGATTGCCATCACGGACCGGAAGGCTTTTGACCCGCTGCTGACCAGCGTTGCGATGCTCCAGACAGTCATAAAGATATCGGATAGCCCAATATGGAGGAAATCCGGGTCGATTTTCGACATTCTGGCTGGGAGTAGCATACTCCGCAGACAGCTGTCACAGGGCATGTCAGCACCTGATATTGTGGCAACCTGGAAAGCAGATGAAGCAACGTTCAATATGCAACGCCACCCGTTCCTGATGTACTGACACAACAACAGGTTTGACTATTGCTCGACAACTCTAGCGCCCCGTTGCACCAGGCCCAATGGCTATTTGACCTAGAATAGCGGGGCCGCATGCGTAGATGTTTGTGATGTGCACGATACAGTCTGTCGGGGATTTTCTTTGATTGAGAATATGCGTTCCGAAGAGCACGATGCTACTGCCCCTCCTCTTCCAGCAACAAAAAAAGAACTCTGAGTGCAGCATCTCTTGTGCAGTGTGATATGCAAAATTTCTAACCTGTTCATATGTGTCCAGGTTGAAACATCGTGTCCCGCCCAGACATCATCCCGCAGACCTTTCGTGTTAAAGGTAAGAGATGACACCCATGCCTCATCTCCTCATTGTTGATGATGATCAGGACATCCTGACGCTCCTGACCAGTTTCCTGCAGAGACACAACTATTGCGTTTCCGTCGCTGAAGACGGCGAGGCGATGTTTGAAATTTTGCGAACGCAGACCATTGATCTCGTCATTCTAGACATCATGCTGCGCAAGGAAGACGGTTTCAGCCTCTGTCAGCGCCTCCGGACGTCTTCGAAAATTCCGGTCATCATGCTGTCTGCCATGGCCGACCATACTGACCGGGTGGTCGGACTGGAAATCGGTGCTGACGATTACTTGACGAAACCCTTCGACCAGAGGGAACTTCTGGCCCGCGTCAAGGCCGTCCTGAGACGCACAACAGAATTCGCCCCCACGACAGCCAGCATTCCGACACGCCCCATCCTCAAATTTGGGAGCTGGAAGCTTGACGTGGCCCGCCGCGAACTTCGTTCTGCCAGTGGCTCGCTCGTTCTGCTGTCCAGCGGCGAATTCGATTTACTTCTGTCCTTCGTTGAGCATCCCCAACGTGTTCTGACCCGCGACCAGTTGATGGACATGGCACGCGGCCCCGACCATGCGGCTTTCGACCGAAGCATCGATGTGCAAGTCAGCCGCCTTCGCCACAAACTGGAGGAAGACCCTAAAAACCCTACCCTCATCCGAACTGTAAGAAACGGCGGTTATATCTTCTCAACGACAGTAACACGCACATGAAGCGCCTTACCTTTATGGAAGATACCATCGCAAGGCGTCTTATCATTACAGTTACACTGGCCGCAGTCGTCACACTTGCGCTTCTGGAACTGTTTTTTGTCTTTGGGGGCACGTGGGCCAAACCGGACATTCAGGAAACAGGCGTTGTAAGTCAGGTGGGGTCAGTCATTCGCATCGTCAGCTCAGCGCCTGCAGCAGACCGTGAAGGACTGGCACAGGCAGCCAGCACCGATGACGTTCATTTCGCTTGGTATGCAGCCCACACTCCACTGGCACAGACGCTAGAGAATGGTCAGTACCGTAGCGACGAAATTTCCCAGAGCTGGCGGTTCCTTAAGCCCTATCTCCGACACCGTCCAAACCGCTTGATCGTCTTTCGGGAAAACAACCCCGTCTCCCAGGCAACTGGCCTCCCTTATGACAAATCGCGCTTCCACGACGCCTATTTTGCTGGCATTCGCCTCGACGATGGCAGCTGGCTCCTGTGCGTTGCCCTTACCCGATTTTGGGGGCTGTACGCCTTTCAACGTTTCACCCTTCAACTCCTGTTCCTTGCAGTGTGGGTTGTCACGGTCTCCATGATTGCTTCACGCCAGCTATCACGACCTATCGAACACCTTTCAGGTGGGGTGCGCAGTCTTGGTCTTCAGCCACGCTCCGCGCGCCTGGATGAAGATGGCCCCCGTGAAATCCGGCTGGTCGCAGAAACGATCAATGGCATGCAGGCTCAGATCCAGCAGTTCATTGAATACCGCACCACAATGCTGGCAGCCATTTCGCACGACCTTCGCACGCCCCTGACCCGCATCCGCCTCCGCGGCGAATTCATTGATTGCCCCGAACAGCAGAAACATCTCTTCCGGGATGTGGACGAAATGCAAACCATGATCGATGGTGCCTTATCCTTCTTTCGTAACGATGCCTCCCGCGAAGAAAGCATCATGTTCGACTTGCCCGGCCTCCTGCAGACCATTGCAAACGACTACTGTGACCAAGGCTTCAGTGTAGAATATTACGGCCCAGCCAAGGCGGGTTACGTTGGCCAGCTCTATGCCATGAAGCGCGTATTCTCCAATCTCGTCGAAAACGCCATCAAATACGCAACGCCTCCCACCCTCACCCTGGAGACACAGCAGGACGGCAGCTACATGATTTATATCCGTGATAATGGTCCGGGTATTCCTGAAGCCTCACTTTCCGAAGTTTTTGAGCCCTACTTTCGCCTCGATAAGTCTCGTAACCGTCAGACAGGCGGCGTCGGTCTGGGGCTGACGTCGGCACAAACGATCGTCCGCTCCAATGGAGGTGAAATCACAATGGCCAACCGTTCTGAGGGTGGCCTGGAAGTCCTGATTTACCTGCCGAAAATCTGCTAATAATGACCATATTTCACAACTGCAACATTTGAGACACACGCTGGAAAAAGATGAGCTTTAAGGATGGCTTTACCACGCAGCGCCTTATACCAATCAAAGGCGCTGCATCTTCCGGACCCACCCTCTTTTCGGAAACGAGCCACCAGCATGACGTCTCATTCATCGCGCGCGCAATCGTACAAACCATCACGCTTTCCTCCAGTGCCTTCGGTACTGATTTCCTGTGCCTTCATATTCTCCCTGACAGGATGCGCAGGCCAAAAAAACACACAGACGGGTTTCATTCCTCGGGATACGTATGGACAGATGGTTCATCAAAAAAACCATACGGATGATCTGGTTTATGTCTCCCCCACGATAGATGCTTCGAAGTATCATTTCCTTGTCATCGAACCTGTTACCTGGCATCCGGTAGCAAAGGCTCCAAAACTTAAACCTGCGGTCGAAGCACGCATGACCAAGGCTTTCCACGACGCACTTGTCAAAGCCTTTGCGCATGATTTTCAAGTCCTCACACCCGAACAATGTGACCCGACTTGCCCCAACACAATCCGGGTCCGCGCGGCTATTACCAATATCCGCCGCAGTAAGTGGTATTATAATGCCCTTCCTATCGTTGCCGGATTTGCAGCCGGCGCAGCGGGAGGTGGCATGCCGCCGATCCCTCCCCCATTTCCGGGGGGCGCCAGTGAAGAACTCGTCGCCACGGACGCAACCACAGGGGAAACCCTGATTGCCATCTCGACTTATAACAATGGAATGCCATGGAACATGATGGGACAGTGGCTTCCATATGCACATGCAAAGAGAGCCTTCCGTCTGGCGTCCGAACTCATGGATGAAGAGTTTCACAGGATCAAGAAGAACGAGAGCACGCGGTTCGCCTATCGGAACCCTTCGTAACTCACATGAAAGCAGGAGAAGCGGATAATGAGCCCGTTAAGAATGAAAATCCGTAAAAACTGGCCTCTTCTTGGTTTGGTCGTAAACCGCTCTCTTCTGAATATTCTCGAGTTTTATATACCTCTCACAATTCATCTTGTCGTCACTCGCACTCACCGTAAAACATAGTCACTTCATTGATGGAGACTATTTTCATTCTTTATTAACAATGAAAGAACCGTGGATTGATGCCCTTGCGACCTGTTTTCAGGTACAACTGACAGTAATTGACGGTTTTTTCTGGATGTTTAGTACCTACAAAATACATTGCACTTTGGTGCCTCTATAGTACCGATCAGAAATGGCACGCAGCAATTTGCAGCCTGTCGCGCCTCTCTGGAAACAAAGCAGAGACGATCCATCTAGTCGTCCTTTAACCTAATATCGACCGCTCATCCTCAATCTCTTCACAGACGCCTGAATCAGACTTCTACCCTGACATCAATTGCGCCTATACGCCGTATTTTATTATCGGAACTATGTTTCAGTAATTCCGCACGCAACTCAGAAGCCTAAGCCATTAGTATTCCTGTTACAGGGAATTTGAATTGCCTGCTCCAAAGCTTCCAGCATCAGACATTCATGCATCGTTCGCTTCTCGAAGCGATTGTCTTCATCCCGTCCAACTAAAAACTACAGATTAGTGTCAGATGCTGGCGGGTATTCTAAGCTTTTTTCTCCTACAGTTAGGATATGAACGATTTTCATGAATCAATGAAATAAAATCATTTTTGTTCACACAACATCTCGGGCATACCGTTCACCAGCACCACTCACAATGCACGGCATGAAGCTTTCTGCCCCGGCAATGTAAATTCGAATAAATCCTCAAGTGAAAATATGAGGAATTTTCAACTCGCAAGGTCGAACCGCATATGTCCATAGAGTTTACTTTCAATCTGAAAAAAACGCGGTTTGACGAGGACTATTGTCCCTCAAACGATACGCGTTTAACCACCAATTTTGCCAACCTCGCCAGAGGAAACCATCGTCAACAGAACTTGCAGAATGTCCTGCAAATGATTGATAACCGTTTTAATGCGTTAGCCCATTGGGACAACTCAAAGGCAGATCGCTACTCCGTCGAAATTGATATCATCTCTGTCGAAACGACTATGAGTTGTAATGGTGAACATCAGTCATTTCCCTTAATTGAAATCCTGAACACTTCTATTATTGATATTATCAACAACGAACGCATTCCGGGCATCGTCGGGAATAATTTTTCCTCCTATGTCCGCGACTATGATTTCAGCGTCCTCCTTCGAAATTATAATCAGAACCGTTCAGAATTTGGCATTCCCGAGCGCTTTGGTGATCTTCATGGTAAGATGTTCAGATCTTTTCTCGGCTCTGACGAATACAAGAATAACTTCCGAAAAATGCCGGTCATTTGCCTGAGCATTTCAAGTAACAGAACGTACCATAGGACTGAGAATTATCACCCTGTCCTTGGCTTTGAGTATGAACAGAGAGAGTATTCTCTTACTGATCAATACTTTGAAAAAATGGGTATGAAAGTTAGATATTTCATGCCTCCCCATAGCTCAGCACCTCTAGCATTTTATTTTTTTGGAGATCTTCTGGCAGATTACTCCAATTTGGAACTCATCAGCACAATTAGTACGATGGAATGTTTTCAGAAAGTCTATCGACCAGAAATCTATAATGCGAATTCCCCGGCAGCCGGATGCTACCAGCCCAGCCTGACCCATCAGGACTATTCGACAACTCAGATTTTCTATGACCGAGAAGAACGGAACAAGCTGGCGATTGAACAGGGAAAGTTCACCGAGGAAAATTTTATCATTCCCCACCGGACGGCTCTTGAGCAGTGGTCTGCTCATTTTTCAGTTTGAACCCTAAACCGTACAAGGCCTTTGACCATGACAAGATTACTCCCGACTTCAACCGTGGGCAGCCTGCCTAAACCGTCTTGGCTTGCAAAACCTGAGACCCTTTGGTCCCCATGGAAATTGCAGGGCGAGGAATTGATTGAGGGCAAACAGGATGCTTTACGTCTGACACTCGACGATCAGGATCGTGCCGGAATTGATATCGTGAGCGACGGTGAACAAACGCGGCAGCACTTCGTCACGACATTCATTGAACACCTGCGCGGCGTTGACTTCAAAAACCGCCAAACCGTCAAGATCCGTAACCGGTATGATGCGAGCGTGCCGTCCGTTATTGGCAATGTGACACGCGAGAAACCAGTCTTTGTCGAGGATGCAAAGTTTTTAAGAACACTGACAAAAAAGCCGATCAAGTGGACACTCCCAGGCCCCATGACCATGGTCGATACGCTCCATGATAGCCACTACAAAAGCCGTGAAAAGTTGGCCTGGGAATTCGCCAAGATCCTCAATCAGGAGGCGAAGGAACTGGAAGCTTCTGGCGTTGATATTATCCAGTTCGATGAACCAGCCTTCAACGTTTTCTTCGATGAAGTTAACGACTGGGGGGTTGCGGTCCTAGAAAGAGCAGTTGAGGGGCTCTCTTGTGAAACCGCAGTTCATATTTGCTACGGGTATGGCATCAAAGCCAATATCGACTGGAAAAACAGTCTCGGTGCCGAGTGGAGACAATATGAGGAAATTTTTCCTAAGCTGCAGAGTTCCAGTATCGATATGATCTCTTTGGAATGCCAGAATTCCCGTGTTCCGATGGATCTCATTGAACTTATTCGTGGTAAAAAAGTAATGGTTGGAGCCATTGATGTAGCTACCAACACGGTTGAGACGCCAGAAGATGTGGCTGATACGCTCCGAAAAGCCCTCCAGTTTGTGGATGTAGACAAACTTTACCCTTCTACCAACTGTGGTATGGCGCCTTTGTCCCGTCGTGTCGCACGGGAAAAGCTGAGCGCTCTTGCCGCAGGGGCCAACATTCTGCGAAGAGAACTTTCGGCATAACAAGCGCAGTCTTCAGCACCTGATTGTCAAAAATAACGGATAGCTGGGTGGAGACTGTTACTGTCTCCACTCAGTCATAATTCCAGAACGGCCCAACAATTTGACCACCGCGTTCCAGAGCCCCAGCGCTCCTGAATTGTCGAAGGCAGATACAGAAACAAAAAGACCTCAAGAGGGACAGGCAACTGTCTGGAGAGAGGTTTTTAACGATAAGAAAAAATGATATAATTTAGTGCTTTCATAAAAGACACGCATGGACTGGAAAGTATGGCTATCCTGGAACGCAACCATCTGATGATCATTCAGGCAGTCGCACAGGAAGGGTCGCTAACAGCAGCGGGTATCCGATTAAACCTGACCCAGCCTGCTCTCAGTCATGCCGTTCGTAAGATCGAGATACAACTCGGTGTAAAGATATGGCGACGCGAGGGACGCTCTCTGGTCCTGACGCAGGCAGGGCAATGGCTACTCGCTCTGGCAAATCGTTTGCTACCCCAGTTTTCACTCGCCGAAGAGAGGCTGGAACAATTCGCCAATGGTGAACGTGGCATCCTGAGGATCGGGATGGAGTGCCATCCCTGCTACCAATGGCTCCTTAACGTTGTCTCACCCTATCTCGAACGATGGCCAAAAGTAGATGTCGACGTTCGGCAGAAATTTCAGTTTGGTGGCATCGGAGCCTTGCTAAGCAACGAAATTGATATTCTCGTCACACCCGACCCACTTTACAAACCGGGCCTTAACTTCACACCGGTGTTCGATTACGAACTTGTTCTTGTCGTAGGGACTGGTCACAGACTGTGCGGCGAAACATCCATCACGCCTGAGCAACTTGCCGGGGAAACGCTCATTACCTATCCCGTACCTTCTGAACGTTTGGATATTTATACGCAGTTTCTTCAGCCAGCCGGCATCGCACCGCGTCAGCAGAAGCAGATTGAAACGACAGATATCATGCTGGTTATGGTGGCGCATGGGCGCGGTGTCACAGCCCTACCTCGCTGGTTGGTAGAAGAACATGCCTCACGCTACGGTCTGCATGCGATAAGGCTTGGCCAGCAGGGGATTGCAAAGCAGATCTTTCTCGGACGTCGCGAAACAGATGACGACATTCAATATCTCACCGATTTCATAGACTTTGCTGCCCGACCTGAAGAGTTCTGAAGATCCTTTCTTTTGGGCAGCTTTCTGTGCTCCTCTATCACGTCGTGATGGGATAGAGGAGCATCAAACAGCCGGACTTTCTCAATATTGAAAAGCATCCGTTTCCTCGAAGAAATTTCCACGAATTCTACCAATTACGACGGTCTCGATTGCGCGCCTCTCCACCGTGGGCTTAGAGCTGCCCACTAGACAACCCGATTAATTTGATCAGCTCCCCAGACATAAGCCGCATATCCGTGGAGAAACAGTCCTGCGAACACCTGATGGGAGATGTCCAATCCGCCGGTATATGATCCCAGTGCTGGCAGAATAAGGCGTTCTTCTCCCGTGAGGAAGCAGGCGCGGCTCATAACATGCCCCCTGATCCGTATTCTGATCTTCGGATGAAGATGGCCTGCCAGTTCCGCACTGCCAGAAGGAATTGTCGCAGATGGTATATGCCTGAGCATCAGATTGCCGACCCGGTATTCTTCAACCCACTCGCCCCCAATACCCGAAATCGGGAGCTCATCGTGATTACCCGTGATCCACAAAGTCACTGCTTTTGTGGTTATGGTATCCAGCAATGTTCGTTCTGCATCAAGAAGGCGCTCTCCCGCCTGACAGTCATGAAAGCTGTCTCCGAGCGCGACCAGAACCCGGGGGGAATGAGCCTCGACAAGCTGAAGCACGTTCTCGAGCGTCGACATCGTATCTCCTGGCGGAAGCAGTACCCCACGTGCCCGAGCAGACGTCCCCTTACCCAGATGCAAGTCAGCCACCACGAGCATCTGCGTTTCAGGCAGGAAAACAGCCCCTCCGGGCAGGAGCCATATCCGCTCACCTGCCAGCGTTACCTCACGAAAACTCACGCTTTCTCTGCCAGTGCATAAAGCTTGTCAGCCTCGGCCAGAAGATACTCTTCGCCCTCTCCTCCCCGGATTTTTTCACGTCCCTGCTCAAGAAGAACAGGAACCGCAAGCGGCGAAACATGGGAAAGACTAACATGCTCGATATGCCCTTGAATGCGATCCAGCATACCGGAAAGACGCCCCAGATCAGTCAGACCTTGCTCCGCCTGAAGCCGGGTTGCACGCAGGAGAATATGGTCAGGGTCGTATTTTCGAAGCACGTCATAAAGGAGGTCGCTGCTGACTGTCATTTGACGTCGATTTTTCTCGCGCCCCGGATAATTGCGTTCTATCAGCCCGGCGATGATGGCCACATCCCGGAAGGTCCGGCGGAGCATGGCGCTCTCTGCCAGCCAGTCTGATAGATTGCCTCCAAGCAGATCTCGGGTGAACAGGTCCGTCATAGAGCCCGTTGGGTGAACGCACCAGCAGGCAACCATATAATCGTTAGCCACGAAGCCCAGAGGGCCTTTTCCAGTCTCCTCCAGCTTTTTTGTCAGGAGAAGCCCCAGAGTTTGATGCGCATTCCGCCCTTCAAAGGGATACGCCACAATATAGTGCCATCCTTTGTGTGGAAAAGTCTCAACAAGAAAATTGTCCGGTCCAGGCATATGTGAGCGCTTTGCCTGAAGGGTAAGCCAGTCCTGCACAGCCTTCGGAAGCACGGTCCATGAGGATGGCGTATGCAGCATTTCACGGACGTGTCTGGCCAGACCGGGTGAAATGGAAAGCTGGTTGCCCCCGTAAACCGGTACGCGCGGATCCTTGCCTCGACCCCGCGCCGCCTGAACGGTCGTATCTTGCAGCCCCAGAAACTCCAGCAGTTCTCCGCCCAGCAGGAATGTATCGCCCGGAACGAGCGTTGAGGCGAAATACTCATCAATCTCCCCAAAAGCTTTTCCGCGTCGGGATTTGACGCGAAGCATCGGAGTATCGACGATGGTGCCAATATTCATCCGGAACTGCCGGATGATCTGCTCATTGCGAACCCAGAGTTGCCCCAGTGAGTCCCGGAAAAGACGCTGATGGCGTTCATAGGCCTGTAAAGCATAGCCACCGTCTTCGACAAATCGAACGATCTCATCGAAATCCGTGCGTGCAATCTGGCTGTAAGGCGCAGTCTGGCGCACTTCTTCATACAGAGCATCGGGAAAGAACGGTCCAGCACACGCTGTAACCAGCACATGCTGAGCCAGAACGTCCAGTGCCCCGGCGCGCGGCGGATCACCTTCGAGTTCATGCCGCAGAACAGCGTCTTTGGCAGTTTCACATTCCAGCACTTCAAATCGGTTGGCTGGAGCAAGAAGCGCACGCGATGGTTCGTCCATCCGGTGATTAGCCCGGCCGATCCTCTGTGTCAGGCGGGAGATCTGCTTCGGTGCCCCCACCTGAATGATCTGATCCACTGCGCCCCAATCCAGCCCCAGATCCAGCGACGACGTAGCCACCACCGCCCTCAGATCGCCTCGAGCCATGGCCTCTTCAACCTTAGCCCGACGCACCGCATCAAGACTGCCATGATGAAGCCCAATAGGCAGATTGTCTCCGTTGTCTTTCCACAGAGCCTGGAACAGTAGTTCTGCCTGCGCCCTACTGTTGACGAACACGATGGTGAGGCGAGCACGGGCAATTTCAGTCAGGATTGCAGTAGCGCTTCCCAACCCCGTACGACCGGCCCACGGAAGATAACCCCGCTCGTCAGGCAAAAGCACGTGAACGTCCGGCCGCACCCCGTCTTCCGCTTTGACAAGACGAACGCCAGCAGCTTTCCCCGTTGGCGAAACCCAGGCCGCCATGGCAGAAGGGTGTGCTACGGTTGCGGATAAGCCATTGATCCGAAGCGATGACGAAAACGTTCGCAGGCGGCTGGCACAGAGGGCAAGTTGGTCTCCCCGCTTGGTGCCAGCAAGCGCATGAACTTCGTCGATAATCAGAACTCTGAGCGTGGAGAAATACGCTCCCGCGTCCGGGTATGACAGCAACAGCGCTAGGCTTTCCGGTGTTGTCAGGAGGATATGCGGTGGGTTCTTCTGTTGCCGTTTCCGGCGTGCTCCGGACGTATCTCCACTGCGGACCTCAACACGAACCGGAAGATCCATGTCCATAATGGGTCGGGACAGGCTTTCTGCGATATTGGTCGAGAGGGCCTTCAGGGGACTGACATAGAGCGTATGCAGTCCTGAATATGAACCGTCTGCCAATTCGATGAGGCTGGGCAGAAAGCCCGACAGTGTCTTTCCTCCGCCGGTTGGCGCGATAAGAAGCGCAGACACTCCATCTTCCGCTGCCTGAAGCATAGCGAGCTGATGAGATCGGGGAGACCAGCCCTGTTGGGAAAACCAGGTCTGAAAAGGTTCGGGAAGATGTTTGCTCATTAGCTGAAGGAACGCACACGCGTTTCGCGGGTTCTTTCCCTGTTCTTGCACGACTGGCGGAGAAGACTGGGTGGACTGGCTTGAATTGAAACCGGAAGGGCTCTTCTGTGTACCCGGCGCGTTCTATATTGACCCCCTCCAACCAGTGGCCCACGCCGTCATTACGCATGGTCATTCTGATCATGCCCGACCTGGCCACGAGCTTGTCACCGGGACGCCCGAAACTCTGGCGATCATGCGCCTGAGAATGGGTGAAGGCCGCGCCGGTCAAACCCAGCAGGCGCTCGGTTATGGAGAAGTCATTTCCATTGGGGACGTGCAGCTCTGGCTGGCGCCTGCCGGGCACGTTCTGGGAAGTGCACAGGTTGTCATGGAGTATCGTGGACGGCGCGCCGTGGTCAGTGGCGATTACAAACGTGCCTTAGATCCCACATGCGCTCCGTTTGAGGTTGTGCCCTGTGATCTTTTCGTAACGGAAGCCACCTTTGGCTTGCCCGTTTTCCGGTTGCCCGATCCCGACCATGAAATTGCCAAACTGCTGCATGACGTACGCCTGTTTCCAGAGCGCACGCATGTCGTTGGCTGCTATGCCCTTGGCAAATGTCAGCGTCTGATCGCTCTGCTTCGGGAGGGTGGCTACCATGACCCTCTCTGGCTCCATGGTGCCCTTCTCCCAATGTGCAGTCTCTATGAAAGTTTCGGTATTCCGCTCGGTGAACTGCGTTCCGCTACGGCTGCAAAGAAGGGTGAGATGCGCGGGGGCATTGTCCTCGCGCCTCCATCGGCCATTGCAGACCGTTGGGCACGTCGGCTTCCAGACCCTGTTGTCTGTCTGGCATCAGGCTGGATGCATGTTCGCCAGCGAGCGAAAGCACGCGGGGTCGAACTCCCTGTCATTATCAGCGACCACGCCGACTGGGATGCTCTGCTGGAAACGTGCCAGGCAACCGGGGCAAAGGAAATCTGGGTCACGCATGGGCGCGAGGATGCTCTGATTTATGCGTTGGGCAAGATGCAGATCCGCGGCCGCGCGCTGCGGCTTCTGGGCTACGAGGAAGAGGACGAGCAGGCGGAACAGGGCGCTTTGACATGATCGAATTTGCGACCCTGCTGGAACGCCTGGCCTTTACCCCGTCGCGGAATATGAAGCTTGCACTTCTCAAAGAATATTTCTCTATGGCACCCGATCCTGACCGGGGATATGCGCTGGCTGCGATGGCAGGAAGCCTGTCCTTTGCCGCAGCCAAACCTGCCATGCTTCGGGCTCTGGCCATGGAGCGGATCGACCCGGAACTCTTTGCCTGGTCCTATGATTACGTTGGAGACCTTGCGGAAACAGTCGCACTGATCTGGCGGCCGGAAACCGGTGATCGTGACACGTCAGGGGCACCCGGTCTGGCAGAAGTTGTTCACACGCTGGAACGTCTTCCAAAGGCAGATGTCCCGGATGTTGTAAGGGGATGGCTGGACGTATGCGATGCCTCCTCCCGGTACGCTCTCCTCAAGCTCATTACTGGCTCGCTACGCGTCGGCGCGTCAGCCCGGCTGGCGAAAACGGCTCTTGCAGAGTTAGCGTCTGTGGCTCCGGATGACATTGAGGAAGTTTGGCACGGACTTGAAGCGCCTTATGGGCCCCTCTTCGCATGGGTAGAAGGAAAAGGGCCGAAACCCGATGCAAAGGATGCTCCGGTTTTCCGGCCGCCTATGCTGGCCCAGCCCTTGGAAAACGTTGACCTGACAGCATTCGATCCGGCGGAATGGCGAGCAGAATGGAAATGGGACGGTATCCGGGTTCAGCTTGTTTCCACACCTCAAGGGGAGCGTGTCTACACCCGTACGGCAGAAGATATTGGAAAGGCCTTTCCGGACGTGCTGGCCACGATGCAGGATCTGGGCAGCAGGGTGGTCCTGGATGGTGAGCTTCTGGTCGTCCAGGAGGGTGTTGTCGCCCCGTTTGCGGATCTCCAACAGCGATTGCACCGAAAATCGCCTACGGCTTCCATGCTTAGAGACATGCCAGCCGGTATCCGACTGTACGATATCCTGTTTGAAGACGGAGACGACCTGCGCTCCCTACCCTTCGATACCAGACGACAGCGATTGGAAAGCTGGTTCGCACGCCTGAATCCGCCCAGAATGGTTTTGTCTGATCTCATTGCGTTCCAGAACTTTGAAGACCTAGCCAAGCTTCGCGAGAATGCGCGGAGCGAAGGCATTGAAGGGCTAATGCTGAAAAAGGCTGACAGTCCGTATGTTCCGGGTCGACCACGGGGGCCGTGGTGGAAATGGAAACGTGAGCCACTCACCGTCGATGCCGTTGTCATGTATGCACAACGCGGGCACGGCAAACGCAGCAGCTTCTATTCCGACTACACGTTCGGCTTATGGCGCACCGTGGACGGAGAACGTGAACTTGTTCCGATTGGTAAAGCTTACTCAGGCTTTACGGACGAAGAACTGAAATTTCTGGACAAGTGGATCCGCGATCACACCACCAAGCGTTTTGGTCCAGTCCGGGAAGTGGCGCATGGTCTTGTTCTGGAAATTGCCTTTGATGCTGCTCAGTATTCCAAGCGCCACAAAAGCGGCGTAGCCCTTCGTTTTCCGCGCGTTTCGCGCATTCGCCGCGACAAACCTGTAGAGGATGCGGACACGCTCGATGAGTTCATTAGAGCTTTTCTATAGAGGAAGTGCCTCATTCTTCTCGACACACGGCACTCCCCCTCTCGCGGACAGCCACAGCTCTAGGGAAAGAACAAACGCGGAAAAATTTTAATTAATCCCGCGCTGATGTTCTGATGGGGCGTCAGTCGCACCTCTTCGCACGCTCGTAGCAGGCAAAGGATATGATCGCGACAGGATGCTGGAGAACCTGCTCTTTCAAGGCGATCCTCCCGTCATCCCACCACATTCAAATCAAACAGAGGATATTCTCTGCAATTTCCGTTTTCACAGAGGGCGCAACCGTATCGAGCCGATGTTCAATAAGCCCAAGCAGGTTAGGCCTCGCCCTCCTATGAAAAAACCAGAAAAACCTTTGTATCAGGCATCAAAGTTATGCGGCAGAACGACCAGATCCCGCACCATCACGCCCTTTGAACGTGTCAGGATGAAGATCAGGGCGTCGGCCACTTCCTTGGCTTCCATCAGGGCACCAGCCTTGATATTGGCTTCAAGCCGTGCCTGATCCCAGTCTTTCAGCAACGGCGTGACCACAGGCCCGGGCTGGATTGCGCCCACCCGGATACCGTACTTCGCGACCTGCCGGCGCACTGTATGCACAAAGGCCTGCACAGCATGTTTCGATGCTGTGTAGATTGGCTCGGCCATGATGGGGATCATGCCCGCAATCGAGCTGGTCATGACGATATCGCCACTTTCCTGTTTCATCATCTGCGGCAGTACGGCGCGGACCGAGCGGAAGGCTGCATTGATGTTCAGATGCAGCATCGCATCCCAGCTATCAGGATCGCCTTCCCAGACATTGCCGCCAACATACGCTCCGGCATTAGCATGGAAGATATCGATGCGGCCCTGTTCCTGAACGATCTGCGCAACGGCAGCATCTACGGTTTTATAGTCGAAGAGATCGACAATGATCGCATGAGCCTGGCTACCGAGTTCTACCGTCTTATCTTCGAGCGTTTTGGCATCACGGTCCAGAAGATAGACCACGGCCCCTGCTTCGATGAGATAGCGGGCACATTCGAGACCGATACCCGAAGCCGCGCCCGTGATGGCGGCGATCTTGCCCTGAAGAGACTGTGTCATATGCACTATCCTATGATGCTGTCTCAGTGTGCGGACGCTGTGCCGCGCTGACGACTGATGAAAATTGCGAGAAGGATGATCGCACCCTTGATGACGTTCTGAACGTAAGGGGAGACCTCAAGCAGGTTCAGCCCGTTGTTCAGGACACCCAGCAGCATGGCACCGATCAGGGTACCGATGATGGAACCACGGCCGCCGGAAATTGAGGTGCCACCCAGCACCACGGCTGCGATGGCATCGAGTTCGAAGCCGACACCCGCATTCGGCTGACCGCTCATGAGGCGCGAGGACAGGACAACCCCCGCCAGAGCGGCCGTAAATCCGCCAATCAGGTAAACGGTGATCTTGTATTTACGGGAATCGATGCCGGAGAGGCGGACGGCCTCTTCATTGCCACCGATGGCGTAAATGTACCGGCCAATCGGCATGCGCTGGAGCAGCAGATAGGCCAGAGCATAGACCACCAGCATGATGAGAATGGGGGTCTGGATTCCCAGAACCTTTCCGCGACCGATAAATGCGAACCAGTCCGGAAGGCCCGAGATGGGATAGCCGTTCGTGTAGATCAGCCCCAGTCCACGGGCGATACTCATGGACGCCAGCGTCACAATGATCGGCGGCATCCCGAGACGGGCGATGCACAACCCGTTTCCGGCACCGAAGAGCGCCCCGACACCCAGTCCAGCCAGAATGGCCAGCCCGGCGTTGAGGCCGGAAACCAGCAGGCCCGCTGTAATGGTTCCAGCGAGCGCCATGACCGCGCCTACGGAGAGATCAATGCCGCCCGTGAGAATGGCAAAGGTCATGCCCACGGAGATGATGGCGTTAATCGAGACCTGTCTGGCGACGTTTTCCAGGTTGCCGAAGGACAGGAAGCGACTGTTAAGCGCGATCATGCAGATCACGACCACGAACAGTCCGACTGCCGGGAGAAAAGCCGTTGAGCGCGCGAATTTCGACGCCCTGTAACGCTCAAGCAGAGAGTGCATCGACTGCGGACTTTTTAACGCTTGCTGTTGCATGACGCATTACCTCTTCCGAACTGATGGCATCCCCCTCCAGAACCGCCGTGATGACGCCATGGCTGAACACGGCCACGCGGTCACACATTCCGACGACCTCCGGAAGCTCGGATGAGATCATGATGATGGCGTATCCCTCTGCCGTGAGGTTCCGCATGAGTGTGTAGATTTCCGCCTTAGCCCCGACGTCAATGCCGCGGGTAGGCTCATCGAAGATCAGGATCTTGCTTCGGCGGTTCAGCCAGCGCGCAATCACAACCTTCTGCTGATTTCCGCCACTAAGGCTCACCACGGTTGTCTCGTCCGAAGGGGCTTTGATACGGACGGCGGACATCAACTCCTGTGTCTTCCGCTTCTCCCGCGCGGTGTCGATCGTGCCGATCGGGCGGGTATATTGCGGCAGGTTGTTAATGGAGATGTTGTCCCGGATACTGAAGCCAAGGATCAATCCCTCGGTTTTTCGGCTTTCGGGCAGAATTCCGATACCGTGACGCAGAGCCTGTGCCGGATTCCCCATAGACACGTCCCTGCCCTCAATCCGCACCGTTTTTCCTGGACATGGCAGTGCGCCGATCAACGCCAGAGCCGTTTCCGTTCGGCCAGAGCCAACCAGCCCAGCGAAACCGAGGATTTCACCTTTCCGCAGGTAGAAACTGTTGGGCTGCCCGTTGCTGGCAAAGCGAATATTTTCGGCTTCCAGAATGCGCTCGGCAGTCTGGAGCGCGGGTTTGGGCGGAAACGTATTCTCAATTTTCCGGCCGACCATCCGCTCAACCAGATGATCCATTGTGCACTCGGCCGTTTTCAGGACGCCTACATGAGCACCATCACGCAGCACCGTAATCCGGTCACAAATTTCAAAAATCTCTTCGAGGTGATGCGACACGAAGAAAATTCCAATGCCCTGGTCCCGGAGCTGCCGCATGACGTTGAAAAGCAGTTCGGCTTCCGTCGGGGTCAGGGTCGCGGTTGGTTCGTCAAGGATCAGAACCTGCACATCCAGTGACAAAGCCTTCGCGATTTCCACGAACTGTTGTTCCGCGACGCTGAGACGCGCGACAGGAACGTCAAACCGTGTTTTCACCCCGAGCCGCTCGAAAATTCCCTGCGCAATGCGCGTCATTTCGCTTTTGCGGGAAAAGCCGAGAGCGTTCCGCATCTCGCGCCCGAGGAAAATATTATCCACGGCGTCGAGCTCAGGAATCAGGCTGAATTCCTGAAAAACAATCCCGATCCCCGCGCTGATGGCATCCTTGTAGCTGGAGAAGTGGCATTCTTTCCCGTTGAGAAAGATCTGCCCTTCATCCTGAGACTGAATGCCACCCATGATCTTGATGATCGTGGACTTTCCAGCACCGTTCTCCCCCAGAAGAGCATGGATTTCTCCACGCTCCAGGCTAAGGCTGACATTCCGCAACGCCCGGACTCCCGGAAAGCTTTTGGAGATTCCCTTAAGCGCCAGAAGCGGTTCTGGGGATGTCCGACTAGGCTCTGTCATGATGTTCCCTCCGGAATCCGGGGCGTTCTTGGAATTTACCAGCTGAACGTCTTGGCTTTCGTCGCGTCGATCAGCTCGACATCGACTGGCAGAACTTTCGGGACTTCTGCGCCCCATTTCTTGGCGAGGGCGAGCGCCAGTGCCAGACGGATTTCCTGCCGGGGGAACTGCGCTGCCGTGGCGATGAAATGGGAGCCCGGCTTGCTGATGGCCTTCACAGCTTCCGGATTGCCATCAACGCTGACCAGCTTCACGTCAGAGCCATTGGACTCAATGGCTGAAAGAACACCGAGCGATCCATTATCATTGACGCTGAAAATCCCCTTCAGATCCGGGTTGGCCTGGAGCATGTTCTCGGCCACCGTCAGAGCCTGATCGCGCTCCTGCTTGCCGTTCTGAACGCTGACAATCTTGATGTCGGAATGCTTGGCAATGGCGTCCTTGCAGCCTTTGACACGCTCAAGAATGGGAACGACCGGGATACCGTCGATAATCCCGATATTGCCGCTCTTGATCGTCGTGGCGAGGTACTTGCACGCCTTGAAACCGGCATCGTAATTCTTGGACCCTACGAACGCATCCAGCGGGCCGCCAGCCTGGGCATCTACCGAGACGATCGGGATGTTCTTGTCATGAACGGTCTTCACGACCGACGTGACGCCTACAGTATCGGTCGGGTTGATGATGATGATCTGAGCACCCTGCTGGATCATGTCCTCAATGTCACTCACCTGCTTGGAGACATCATGATGCGCATCACTGATGATGACATTGGCGCCGATCGTGGCAGCGGCCTCCTGCAATGCGTCCTTCATGGTGACGAAGTACGGATTGTTCATTTCCTGAAAGGAAACGCCAATTTTCAGCGGTGTTCCGGCTGCGGCAGCCGGGTGTGACAGGGCCGTCCCGCCAAGAGCGAGAGACAGAAGGGCCAGCGGAAGCATCTTGGTCTTCATGTTACACCTGTTGATCTGCATGCACTGTGCAGGCCATTTCCTGCACATGGCCTTGTCAAAACCGTAAAATTACCTGTCTCTATTTGAGGGGGCGGCGGCCTAGAGGGCCGTGTATCCGCCGTCGACAAATATTTCCTGCCCGTTGACCATGTTCGATGCATCGGAAGCGAGATACAGAACTGTATCCGCGACATCTTCCGGTGTTGCGACACGACCTGCAGGGATTTTTTCCAGCAGCTTTTCCAGCTTGTTCCCAACGCTCCAGACGCGTTCGCCCATGGGCGTCCAGACGACTGTGGGGCAGATAGCATTGGCCTGAATGTTGTGAGCCGCCCACTCCGCCGTCATGACCTTGGTAAGACCGTTCAAGCCGGCTTTGGAGGCAACATAAGCACCATGGTCAATCAGCGCGACAGAGCTGGCCTGGGAACTGATGTTGACGATTTTACCTCGCTTACGTTCGATCATGCCCGGCGCGAAAGCACGGGCGAGAAGCCATGGAGCGCGCAGGTTAATGGCCTGCACGGTGTCCCACTCCTCAACGGTCTGCTCCACCAGAGGGCGAGGAAAACTCACGCCAGCATTATTGACGACAATATCGACGCCCCCCCACGCAGCCTTCACTGTCTGGGCGACAGCGTCTGGAGCCGTGGAATTATTGAGATCAGCAACAACCGTGAGGCATTGACGGCCATGGCTTTCCACAATCCGGCATGTTTCGGCCATATCGGCTTCAGAACGCGCGACAGCGACGATATCGGCCCCGGCAGCACTCAGAACGTCGCAAATCGTGACCCCAAGTCCACGGGATGCACCCGTTACAAGAGCTTTACGACCATTGAGGGAAAAGCGTTGTGGAAGTGTTGGCATGATCTGTTTTCCCTTATCGGTCAGTTCAGGAACTCTGTGGCGTCTGCTGGCGAAAGGGCCGTCATTTCGCGGGCATGACGGCGATATTCCCGTGGCGTGCAGCCACGCAGGCGCAGAAAGATGCGGTTAAAATTGGAGAGATTGTTGAAGCCGGAAGCCGCACCGATTTCCGTAATCGAAAGGGGAGAACTCGCCAGCAGATGACATGCGTGACACACCCGCAGCCGATGCAGGAACGACATGAACGTGTCGCCCGTCGCCGCCCGGAACTGACGGGAAAATGTTGAGGCGCAAAGCCCCAGATCCTGCGCCAGATGGTCATGCCGAATTTCGGACGGGTCCATAGCCATCAGGGACGTGATGACACCACTCATCCGCTGCATTTCCGGGCTGTTCAGAGCCGGGTTTTCACCTTTGAGAGACAATGTCCGGAAAGGCGCAGAAGTCAGATCTGCCAGAAGCCCCAGACACGCTGCCAGCTTCGCAGCGCCCTGCACAGTACCAATGGCGAGCAGCTTTTCACCCATCTGAAGTGCTTCTGGACCAGTAAATTCGATCCCAAGGGTGGAAGCCTGCAAAAGATTGCGCAACCCTGCCAGTTCAGGGCATAGCGTCGTCAGAGTTTCAATCCATTGAGCGCTAAACTGAAGCACCACATCACGCCCGGTTAGTACTTCTCCGGGCTTGAGCGGGCTGAACCAGCCATGTGGAAGATCCGGCCCAACAAGTACCAGTTGCCGCGGACCAAAACTGCCGATGTGATCCCCGATAATGGCTCGCCCCTCCCCCGCCGTGATGAGATGTAGTTCATATTCGGGGTGATGATTCCAACGTGCGACAGGTGCTGGATAATCGTGCTGATGCCATCGGAAACTTGTGTTCGGTTCTGCATGAATGGCCTCATAAACAGAACGCGTCGCATTGCCACTGACGGGCGCCTTGGCCTGAAGCGAGCGGAGCGTACCGAGGGCCGAGGCCCTGTTAGCAATGGGAGAGAATGCACCCTGCGTCTGAGATTTCTGCGTTACGGACATGAAAATACTGTCCTTTCAGAGAACGATCTGGAGCTTCACGTCATCCGGTCGTGCTTCCGCAGCACGCTCGAAAGCTGAAATACCCTGATCGAAAGAGAAGGTTTCCGAGACGAGAGGTTTGAGGTCGATCTTGCCCGCACGGATAAGGCGGATGGCTCGCTCATAGACATTTGCGTAGCGGAAGACAGTTTCCATCCGGATTTCCTTGGCCTGCGCAGCCACAATATCAAATGGAACTTTCTGAACAGGCATCCCGACGAACACGATTGTGCCGCCTGGCCGGACGCAGGCCAGAGCGTCATCATAAGCGCCAGCAAAGCCGCTGGCTTCGAAGACAACATCTACACCCCAGTCCGCACCGCAGGCTGTATCGATGACGTCGCGCACCTTCGTCTCCCGCACATTGACAGGCGTGACACCGTCATACTGCCCAGCAATGGCAAGTTTGGTGGGAGCAAGATCCGTGATGAAAACCTGGCCTGCCCCTGAGGCAAGCGCTGCCAGAGCTGTCATAATTCCGATCGGACCACAGCCCGTGACGAGACACACATCGCCGGGCTTGAGTGCCGCCTTGACGGCCGCATGAACACCGACCGCCAAAGGCTCGACCATGGCGCCTTCTGCGAAACTCACATTGTCTGGCAGCTTAAAGGTGAAGGCAGCCGGATGGACAACGGAAGGGGTCAGACATCCGTGAACAGGTGGAGTTGCCCAAAAACGCACGGCTGGATCAACATTATACTGCCCTAAGAGGCTGGATCGGGATTGCGGGTCAGGAATTCCAGGCTCCATGCACACCCGGTCTCCCACCTTGAAAGACCGGACATTCTGCCCCACTTCCGTAACCGTACCCGAGGCTTCATGACCCAGAACCATGGGTTGCCGGACCACGAAAGGACCAATGGCACCGTGCGTGTAGTAGTGCACATCGCTACCACAGATTCCAACGGTATGGATGGCAATTCGAACATCATCGGGGCCGATCCCCGTTGGCAGAGCAATTTCCCGCAGGGAAAGTTCGCCCTTTTTCTCAAGCACCAGAGCTTGTGCCATATCCAACCGTCTCCTGTCACACGTTCTAACATCAGATGTGATCAAGAGAACTGATTATATGTTATATATCACAGCGTATAGAGTGTTTTTTCCTAAAAAATGATACTTTTTTGAGTGATACGATTTCAGATATCCAATTTTTTATCGGTAGACCTGAATCCAACATAT
>NZ_JBDOBO010000032.1:0-28569 GCF_047723935.1 Gluconobacter sp. | reverse complement strand
CTGTAAATATATTTATCGCTTGGTACGCGCGGATACACATTAAACACCATTTTATACCGTAAAATTATCAACCAATTGCCGCATAGCAAATTCATGAATCTACGGGCAACTGGACCTACCAATGCGGTTTCAATACGCATATAAATATAGCATATTGCATAAAGTGAAGTGATTGCTTATTTCCTAGCGTTAGGCGGTGGAGCTCCATGGAACGAAATATCGTAAAAATGTCGCAGTTCGATCAGTCATCAGAACCCAGTATCAGTTGGCAGGAGCTGACCCGGCAGGCAAATCAGGCTTACCTACTTCACGATCATGAGCGGGCTCGGACTCTTTATGCGCAGGCCATGACGAAAGCTTCCGAGCTTCTGGATCATTTTCAGGAAACCGGGCGGCCTCTTTCGGCCCCCAGTATTTTTGTCGTTTCCTGCCATAATTTATCCGATCTCTATTTCGTGGAGAAAAAGCCTGATCAGGCAGTTCTCTTTCTGCGTCGCGCTTGTACAGAACTAATTCGCCTAGCCGAACTGCCTAGCCTGCCCATGCGGGCTCGATTGGCCTGTGTGGAACAGCTGCGCCCGGCCGTTGTTGCACTGATGGAATGTGAGGGCGGGGCGCTTTCCGAGCAGCAGGAAACCCAGATGCTGGTGCTTAATGCCCGGACTGTGGCGCTCGCCGTTTATCGGATTTCTGGCTACGCAGCACAAACCTCACTGGAAGACGTCCCACCCCTAGGAGACCCCTCATAGACGAGGGTCTAGTCAAACAGAATTGGAGAGAAAATGTTCAAACTTCCCGAGCTGCCTTACGCTCTGGACGCGCTGGCGCCTTACATGTCAGCCGAGACACTTGAGTATCATCATGGCAAGCATCATAAGGCCTACGTCGACAAGCTGAACGAACTGACCGCCAGCGGTTCATATCAGGGACTTGATCTGGACCAGGTAATCCGAAAATCGGCTCAGGATGCCGCCCAGAAAGTATTATTCAATCAGGCAGGCCAGCACTGGAACCATTCCTTTTTCTGGCAGAGCATGAAAGCAAAAGGCGGTGGATCTATCCCCGGCGCCTTGGAAAAGCAGCTTATCGCGGATTTCGGTTCTCTGGATGCATTCACGGCCCAATTCAAAAATGCCTGCGTTTCTCAGTTCGGGAGCGGCTGGGGCTGGCTGGTGCACGACGGTGAAAAACTGGCTATCACAAAGACCGCCAATGCCGATACTCCACTGGTACATGGGCAAACAGCGCTGCTGACATGTGATGTATGGGAACATGCCTATTACATCGATTATCGCAATATGCGCCCGAAATACGTGGAGGCTTTCCTTACGGACCTAGTGGATTGGGAGATGGTCGAACAGCGTTATCAGGTCGCCCTCTCTGCATAATTAAGCCCTTCCAAAGAAGTCATGTCATGAAGGATATTCTCGTATTTCTCCATTCGGGCCTGCATCACAGAGGCGCCGTGGTTGGACGTACGAATCAGAATGTCCTCATGGGATTGATCGGCAGATCACAGGAGAACACTTCTTATGATCTGCCGATGTTAAAGGATTGAGAAAAGACAGTCATGATCGTGCCCTTGCCCGGCTTAGACGAGGGGTTGGCGGTACAAGAGGCTGTTTTCTGATGTGATGATCACGAGCGGCAAAACAGTCAATACGCTCAAGAACTGATTGTCCCAACGGCTGGTGGGGTTTTAAAAGCGATGTCGGATCGGGTAGGCACAACAGAAATCCAATCTCCCAGACGAAACGAAGACGGTAGTTACTCTTACGCTCCGTGTCGCTCATTAAGGGAAGGATTACGGATACCGTGCGATAGCCGAGTCAATTGCTGCAGCATATGCCGTCAAGCAGCACATCCAGTGCAGCGGGGACTGGCGCTGACCCGACCTTCTCTTCCAGTAGTTGGTTACTGATCGCCAACATGGCGAGACCATGCACCTGCCCCCAGCTTGCTGCTGCCTGCGCACTTATGGCGACTGTCCGGAAACTCCCGTCTCGCTGTCCGTTTTCCAGAAGTCTCAGAAGAATTCCAAATGTGCTCATGGCCGCGTCATGCAACTGCGGATCTATCGTTTTATCCGCATCAGAACTGAACATCAGACGATAAAGTCCGGGGTTTTGCCAAGCGAACCCGATATAGGCCTGCGCTGCGGCCATGAATTGTGCGCGTGTGGAAGGAAGATCCGGGCGCATGGCCTCGGCCATAGTCTTTTCAAGCCTGACGAACCCAATCCGGGCCAGTTCCCGCAGCAGCGCTTCCCTGTCGCGGAAGTGCTTGTAAGGCGCTGCATGACTGACGCCCGTGCGCCGAGCTACCTCCCGCAAGGTGAAGGTCCAGTTCTGATCTGCTGCCAGCATGGCTAACGCCGTGTCGATCAGAGCGCGGCGCAAATCACCATGATGATAGGGTTGGTCTTTGGTTTCACTCATTCGTGAGGCTCATGTTTACAGAAGAAACTTTTATTGACGCTGGAACGTCATGCTCAATATCTTGCCTGCATAAGTTTCTCTTGTAAACATGGAGGACGCAATGTCCGATGTTACGCCTGCCGAGCTGCGCCGCATTCTCGACCGCCAGCGTGCTGCGTTTCTGCATGCCGGACCACCTGACCTGAAACAGCGCCGGACCCATCTGCGTTGTCTGAAAGCCGAGATCCTGAAGCGGCGGACTGACATCGTGCGCGCCCTGAAAGCAGATTTCGGCCAGCGGTCCGAACGCGAGAGCGCTATTGTGGAACTGATTCCGCTTGTGCGGTCGATCAATTACATGATCGTGCATCTGGGGCATTGGATGAAGCCGGAACGCCGCCATGTATCGGCCTATTTCCAGTGCGGTAGCGCGTGGATAATCCGGCAGCCGGTGGGCGTCGTAGGAATTATCGCCCCGTGGAATTATCCGGTTTCTCTGGCTCTCGTACCATTGGCAACGGCTATTGCTGCCGGCAATCGCGCCATACTTAAACCGTCGGAGTTCACGCCCGCGACATCCGCGTTGATCGAAGAGATTGCTCGGGCTGTCTTTGCACCTGAACAAGTTTCTGTTGTGACTGGCGGTGGCGAGGTGGGCGCTGCCTTTTCGGCTCTACCCTTCGATCATATCCTGTTTACTGGCAGTACAGCCGTCGGCAAGAAGGTGGCTGAGGCTGCGGCGCGCAATCTGACTCCCGTCACGCTCGAACTGGGCGGTAAATCTCCCGTAGTGATCGAGCCCGGTTTTTCCATGCAACGGGTGGCAGACCGTGTGGCGTTCGGAAAGCTGACCAATGCGGGACAGACCTGTATCGCGCCGGACTACGTGCTGGTGCATGAAGGCGATAAGGACGCTTTTGCTGCGGCCTATGAGGCCGCCGTGAAGAAGCTGCATCCGGGCGGTTATGTGGGTTCTGCCGATTATACAGCTATTCTCAACACGCATCATTACGAGCGGTTGAGCGGTCTGATCCGTGATGCTGAGGAGCATGGCGCACAGGTCATCAGGATGGGTAGCGATTCAACCGCCAGTCATGTTCTGTCGCCCGTTCTCATACTAAATGCCCAACCTGACATGGCGGTGATGCAGGAGGAAATTTTCGGACCTCTCCTGCCTGTGCTGACCTACAGGACCCGTGATGAAGCAATCGCCTTTATTAATGCCCGTCCCCGGCCCTTGGCTCTGTATTATTTTGGCGACAACCGCGCTGAACGCGACAGGCTTCTGAAGCGCACCATTTCAGGCAACGTGACGATCAACGGCACATTGATGCATTATGTGCAAGACGATCTGCCCTTTGGCGGCGTGGGAGACAGTGGCATCGGGGCATATCATGGAAAGGAAGGCTTCGTCGCGCTCACACATGCCCGTGGTGTGTACCGACAGGGCCGTTTCAATGCGGCGACACTGCTTCAGCCACCATTTGGCAAGCTCACGGACGTCCTTACAAATCTGATTTTGCGATGATGACGCGTATACCGCTTATCGGAAGGGCCAGTGTTATCGGACGTCTTGTTGATACGGGGCTTGCCAAGCGGCCGAAGACCGTCAGGACAGGCGGTAGAAACCTGTATTTCGCCCATCTATGATGCGGTTCAATGACCGATGCCAATCAGTCGAGGTTTGGATGCTTTAATTGTCCATGCTGTTAAGGGTAAAACGACTGCCCCTGCGGAAAACCAAACATTTTACAAACGATCAACACGTGTTCGTTTAGCATCTTTAATACCGGATGTTTCATATTTGATGTCGAGTATATGCTGAACACGCTCCAAAAACTTCAGGGATCCATTCCTCCTATGGCATAACCTGACGGGTGAGCCCTGATGCTTGGAAAACTCAGGTTCATAACCAGGATGGTGGTGGCAAACCGTTCATGCACTAGCCTCTTGTAATTATGGTACGGTATATTACCATACCTTTCAAAAGCATGAAGGGCTTGTTTGAATATGGTGGCTAGTGATCTCCCCTTCCCTCTTGCGTCCGAAAAGGGATTGCACCCCAAGGGTGTCGAGCGGCTCAGAAGGCTTACGTACTCTGCCACCGAGCTTTTCCTTGAGCATGGTTATGAAGCCACCTCCATGGATATGCTCATCCAGAAGGTCGGCGGATCGCGCCGCAATATCTATGAGCGCTTTGGTGGCAAGGAAGGGCTTTTTTCAGCCGTTATCGCGGAAGAGTGCGTGAAACTGGCTGCGCCGCTTGAAAGCCTCATATTGGAAGATCGCTGCGTCCGACAGACATTGGAAAAGTTCGGTGCAGAAATCCTGCATATCATCAAACAGCCCCGCGTACTTGAACTGCACCGCCTAATGATCGCGGAAGGAAAGCGGTTTCCCCAGCTTTCGCAGACCATATGGTCCGCCGGTCATCATAACGCAAAATCAGTCCTTGCCGCCTGGATCCGGAGGCAGCAGGAGCAGGGCAAACTTCGACCTGCATTAGATGCGTCAGGACTGGCTTACGCTTTCATCCATATGGTCACCGGGGAGGCCCAGTTGCAGTTGCTGAGTGGTGGCCCTTGCACGACCGAAGAGCAGGACAGAAGCACGGTTTCTCTGGCCGTCTCGCTTTTTCTTTCCGCAGCTCAGGAGACAGATCATGCGTAATATTACAGCGAAACAGGTTCTAGCATATGTCCTGGTGGGCTTCTTTCTTATAGGAGCTGCCGGGAATATTATGGCGCCAAAGACCATTGCAGAAGAGTACGCGCGATGGGGCTATCCGCACTGGTTCCATTTGGTAACCGGATGCCTTGAGTTGACCTCCGCCCTTTTGATGACGCGATCGGCGAGCCGGATTGTTGGTAGCGTTCTTGGCGGTTGCATTATGGCTTCAGCGATCGCCACGGTGGTTTTCCATGGCGAATATTCTCACGCGATCGCCCCACTCGTCGTTCTCAGCCTTCTGATATTGTCTGTTTATCTCCAAAAAAAATGACGCGTTCAGGGCCGTAGTCGACACCGAGTTTTCCTCCTCTCTCAAATCTTTGGAAAGTTTATCATGACTCAAAGTCAACCAATTGCACTCGTCAGTGGAGCAACGCGTGGTATTGGTCGCGCCATTGCACAGGGGCTCGCCCATCAAGGCGTCAAGGTCTTGCTGGGTGCCCGAAACCTTCAGATAGGTCAGGAAGTCGCAACAGAAATCAGCGCACCAGATGCTCAGGCAGAATCTGTTGAGCTCGACACGACCAATCAGGCCACCATTGACAGTCTGGCAGCGCTAATCCGTGAGAAGTATGGTCGGCTGGACATTCTGGCAAACAATGCCGGCATCAGCCTGGATTTCTATCCAGATCTGTCAGTTCGGGAAAAACTATCGAGAACATTTGAAACGAACGTTGTTGGTACGGCGGCACTCACCGACGCGATGATTCCGTTGCTTGAAAAATCTGCGCATGGGCGGGTTGTTAATGTGTCGTCCGTTCTCGCCTCATTTTCGAGCCGGGGAGAAGCAGACTGGGTTTACAAGGACGTGGCCATGCCGACCTATCAGGCATCCAAGGCTGCTCTGAACTCTTTGACTCTCAGCTACGCCAAACTTCTCGCTGACCGGAATATCAAGGTGAATGCGATTTGTCCCGGCCTAACCGCGACGGATGCTACCAACCATTATGGAGATCGGAAGCCTGATCAGGCTGCTAAGATCGCGATCCAGTATGCTTTGCTGGGCGATGATGGGCCAACAGGAACATTCATCAATGAGGATGGAGCTCTGGGCTGGTAAGTGTAGGGCAGCTACAAGCATTTGATCCGATTTGCATTTCATATGCAAATCGGATCGTTCCTAATTCGCGACACTTGAAGTATTCGCTTTTTGAGCGCTTTAAATATCATGTGTGGTCGGAATATAGGAGACTAACATCCATCTACAATGAACAAGCCTGTCAGGTTGTAGCTGGATCAATAATCTGCGGTTTTGGACGACCACGCAACCAGCGGCCGGCAGGACGGGATAAAAGATGCTCCACGCCATAGCCCAGTATCCACGAAAGACTGATCGCAGGTACAAACCATAGCCAGCCTATATACATATTTCCACCGCTGATGCGGAACAGGGCTATGAGTGGTAAAACCACGAACATATGGCTCAGATAAATTTCGTAGCTCATAAACCCGAAGGATCGAAGCCACTTGGTGCCACGCTTTGTGTAATCAGCCATCCATCCCCACGAAAACGCAATGAGCAGAAATGCTGTCGAGATTGTCAGAGCGAGAGCCCCGACGCTGCCCAATGTGTTCCAGAAGAAGGGCGCATTGATCAGATAGGATGAGAAAACAATGGCACTTGTTACTCCCATCAATGAGCGCAATGCTGTGCGCCGGCTTATCGATATGCGATGAGCGAGCAAAGCACTGCAGACGCCCATCGCGATAGCCGACATGCCCGGTAGATAGGCCTTATTCTGCCAGATTGGCGAGGCGTGTGTTAGTGCAGCCAAGCTGAGCGGCATCGAGAACGCCAGACAGAAAAACATGAATGCCCGAAACCGGCTAAAATGAGCGGTAATCAGGCAGAATAAAGGAAAGCCGATATAGAAGGCTTCTTCAATGGATAGGGACCAGAGGACATCCCATCCGCCAGGGAGATAGCCCGTTTGGCCCTCGTACCAGTTCATGTGCATTCCAAAAGCCGCCAGGATTGCTCGGGGAAGAGACTGATCGGTATGTTCAATCGTGTAGTCCGGGACCTGAGCAAGATCGAGCACTGAAAGGACCACAACGAGGGTCACCAGACAGGGTAAGATGCGTGCCGCCCGTCTCTGGTAAAAACTTCGCCAATCCAGTTGACTCAAAGTACCCCATCGCTTGAGGGTATGAGAGGTGATGAGAAAGCCGGAAATGACGAAGAAGATGGTTACAGCGCTTCGACCATTTCCACTAAATGCTTTGAGCAGCCATAACGGGAAAATAGTGGCAAGGCCGGTTTGCGCCAGAGGGATCCGTAGCGCCATATGATGGATGACCACCAGAACAACAGCAAGGCCGCGAAGGATATCTATCCCGCCATTACGTTCCGCTAAGTGCTTCATGTTTATTGGGATCGGAAGCGGCATAGGGCCTCTGCATAATTGAATATGGCGATAATCAGTTTGCTATCGTAATTATGGTAACAGTATGGCCTCACACACGAGAAATGCAGTAATATTGCCACATAAAATGGCGACGGCTCCTCATGTTGTGCTTTGATTAGAGCTTGTTCGCTATAGTTACTTATAAAGTTGCTCTAAGATCACGTTTGTTCACTTTGGAGCCGACAAAACCCAGCATAAGAGTTCCAGAACGGTTAAATTCTAGGGCTACGATCCCGGTTAACGTCAAATACTCGAACGAAGGCGGTCCTTCCGTATCTGACTGGGACCGGACAGGCCATCACAAGGTTTCTTAAGTCGCTTAGAAAATGCTGCCCCTTACGCCCGTCTTGAAACGGCCAACTCCAGACACCCGCAAATCTTGCTCCAAGCATAAACCAACCCTTGGATATATAACTATATAATATAGTTTATTTCATAAATAACTATCATGTTGACGAAACAAAAGAATCACTACACTAATTCTCATGTCTTACATAAACACGAAATGACCTGGTTCTATGTCTGTAATGCTGCCCTGTCCCTGTCCTCCGATGATGCCGGGTTCCTCCCAGCTCTCATTCCCCTTGTTCGGACCGCACGTCACAGGCAGATATCATGACCTTCATCTCCGCTCCGCTTCCTGATCTCTCCCTGCTCTGGGGCCAGGATGCTCGTGAAGCCAGCCATCTTCACGACCGCTTTGCTCCTGTTTTCGAGCAGATTCGCACGAAGGCGCTTCGGGCCGAGCTGAATCGCGAATTACCCTTCGAGCAGATCCGCCTTCTTAAAGAGAGTGGTTTCACGGCCCTCCGCGTCCCCGTTGCGCATGGTGGTCTTGGTGCCAGCCTTGAAGACCTGTTCTCGCTTGTCACCGCATTGGCCAGAGCTGATTCAAACGTCGCACAGGCGCTCCGGGCCCATTTTGGCTTTGTTGAGCATCTCCTGTTCGAACCTGCCGGGTCTTACCGGACAAAATGGCTCGACCGCCTTGGAGCCGGACAGACCGCAGGCGCAGCAGCAGCAGAAGGCCCAACGTCCAAGCGTGATCTTTTCAGTACGACCCTGTCCCAGAAAGATGGTCAGTGGGTCATCAACGGCTCCAAATTCTTCACGACCGGCTCCCTTTACGCAGACTGGCTAACCGTCACGGGCACTACGGAAGATGGCCAGACCGTTAAAACACTGGCTGCCCGTAATGATCCCGGCCTCGAAATCGTCGATGACTGGGATGGCGTTGGACAGCGTCTAACCGCCAGTGGCACCGCGCATTTCCGTAATGTTCACACAGAAGAAGCCGACCTGCACTACGGCAACACAGCCTTCCCGTACTCTCAGGCGTTCTTTCAACTCTATCATTTAGCCACTGTCGCCGGGATTGCCCGCGCTGCTGCAACGGACGTTGCGGATGCCGTGCGTCGCCGCAAACGCTCTTTCAGCCACGGGAATGCAGACCTTCCGGCGGAAGATCCTCAGATCCTCGAAATTGTCGGTCATGTCTTCAGTGGCGCCTATATCGCTGGTGCGGCTGTTGAACGTGCCGCCCGCGCTATTCAAGCCGTTGCAGACAGCCCTGCCCCAGAGCTCGATCTCACGGTTGCCCGTGCCGAACTCGAAGTCTGGCAGGTACAGGATCGGATTTTGCCGCTGGTACTGGAAGCCACGACCGCTTTGTTCGATGCGCTGAGCGGTGGAGCAACCCTCCGCGTCGTCGGATTGGACCGACACTGGCGCAACGTTCGCACGTTGGGCAACCACAATCCCCGCGTCTATCGCACGCGCGTCGTTGGGGACTACGCTGTCAATGGCACCCTGCCTCCCGCTCAGTGGCGCGTGGGGGTGGCGTAATGGGACAGCACATTATCCTCAACGGCTTTACGATGGCCACGGTCTCGCACCTGAATTACGGCCTGTGGCGCCATCCCGCTGACCAGACACATCGTTACAAAGACATCAGCTACTGGACCGACATCGCACGCACACTCGATGACGCTGGGTTCGATGCCCTGTTTATCGCGGATGCCCTCGGCCAGATTGATGTTTACGGCGGCAGTCCAGACGCTGCCCTGAAGCACGGTATCCAGTCCCCGCTGATCGATCCGCTTCTGCTGGTGTCCGCCATGGCCGCCGCGACGACGACGCTTGGTTTCGGAATCACGCTGTCCACGACGTATGAGCATCCCTATCTGCTCGCCCGCAAGCTGACGACGCTCGACCATCTGACAAAGGGCCGTCTGGGCTGGAACATTGTGACGTCGCAGCAGGAGAGTGCGGCGCGCAATCTTGGGCTGGACCATCAGATACCCCATGACGAACGCTACGACCGGGCAGACGAGTTCATGAGCGTCGTCTACAAGTTGTGGCTGAAATCTTGGGAAGATGATGCTGTCATCCGAGGCCAAACGGCTTCGGGTGAGTGGATTTATACCGACCCGGCAAAAGTTCACCCTATACGGCATGAAGGCCAGTACTACCGCGTTCCGGACGGTCATACTGCCGAGCCCAGCCCGCAACGGGTTCCCGTTTTGCTTCAAGCAGGCGCTTCAGCCCGGGGCGGCGCATTCGCGGCGCGACATGCCGAGGTTATTTTTGTCGTTGGTGCCGGCGCAGAAGGGACACGCAAAAATGTCCGGCGTATTCGTGAGGACGCTGCTCGCGAAGGTCGCGATCCAGGCAGTCTGCGCTTCATTTGCGCCGCTGCAGTCGTGGTCGGGGAGACTGAGGAAGACGCTATTCGCAAATTTGCGGAATACAAAGCCTTCTACGATGCCACCGGATCGCTCATTCATTACTCCTCAATGACGGGTGTGGACTTCTCGAAGAACGAGACAGACGAGGTCCTGACCTATCGTCCGACAGAAGCCAGCCAGTCTGTCCTTGAACAGTTTGACCCTGCCATTAGTGGTCGTTCATGGACTATTGCAGAAGCCACAAGCCCGGCAGAAGGCTTTGGCCGTGCCAAAACTTTCGTTGGTACAGGTGAAACCGTCGCGGATCAGATTGAGCAATGGCTCGAGGAATCCGAAACTGATGGCCTCAATCTGATCCAGCTCGTTAATCCGGACAGCTATAACGACTTCATCCGCCTTGTCTTGCCGGAACTGAAGCGTCGTGGCCGTATCAAGCCCAAGGACGGCAAGACCCTGCGTGAAAGGCTTTTTCCGCAGAATATGTCCGCACATCCAGCTCCCGACCATCCGGCCTGGGGCTGTTGACCCTCCCAAGACCTGAAAATTCCCGTTTCCTGTATCTTGTGAGTGTATTTTCATGCCCGCATTTTCATTTTCCAGCCGTAGCGCCAGTGGCTCCGTTTCTCTGATTGCCCTGCTGACCCTCTCGGTTAATACTTACGCTTTCGCTGATACTGCTTCTCCGGCCACCAAGGTGGGCACAAATCCGCGTCACGGCACGCCTGCACTGCCTGCTCACAAACCGGCTCCCTCCCGCGCCATCAGCGCCAAAGCAACCGAGAGCATTGGGGTGGAGGGACACCGGCAGGCTAACTGGGTATCCAATCCCGTTTCTGCGGTTACCATTCGCGAATATGCCGCCGGGACCAATCCGCTCAAGGCCCTCACCCGACTACCTGGGGTTCTGTTCAATTCCGGTGATCCGCAGGGTGTGAACACCTGGCAGAACTCATTCCTGATGCACGGTTTCGATCAGAGCCAGATCGGCATGACGCTGGATGGGATTCCGCTTGGAGATCAGCAATTCAGCAACGTTAATGGTCTGAGCCCGACCTCCGCTATTTCGTCTGAAAATATCGAGCGCATGGATGTTTCAGCGTCCACCGGTTCGGAGAGCGTGGCCAGTACGTCCAATCTGGGCGGTACGGTGCAGTTTATCTCACGCGATCCGTCTCAAAAACGGGGGGGCAGTGTGAACCAGACCTTCGGGAGTAATGCGACCTACCGGACATTTGTGCGTCTCGAAAGCGGCGATCTGAACCGCCAGGGGACGCGCTTCTATGTCTCTTATGCCCGCAACGACACCACCAAATGGCGTGGTGGGCAGGACCAGTTCATGCAGCAGGTCAACGCCAAGGTTCTGCACCCTATCGGGCAGGACAGCCGCATTACGGCCTACTTCGATTACACCGATATGCAGATGCAGAACTATCAGGACTACAGCCTGGATATGTTCAATAATGGTGGCTACGCGATCGATAACTTCATCGGGCAACCTGGCGGCTATGAAAAGGCATATCGTCTCGCTCTGGCCCAGCGTGGGCTTCCGGGAGGACAGGTTCCTGCAGCCTATGCCAACCTCAAGAGCCCTTACACCGCGTCCTACTACGAGGGCGCCCAGATGCAACATTCCTATGTTGGGGGTGTATCAGCCGATCTTGCTCTGACTGATCGTTTGCGCTGGCAGAGTACGGTCTATGGGCATCGTTCCTATCAGCGCGGTTCAGTCGCAAGCCCTCTGATCTCGTCTCCTAACGGAGCGCCTCTGATCGATCAGGTTACCCAGCCCGATACGAACCGTTTCGGCTTCACGACGTCCCTGTCCTATCGCATCGCACATAACGTGCTGAATGCAGGTCTTTGGTATGAAAATACCCATTTCGACATTAGTAAGCCGCTTTACCAGCAGCCCCTGCTGCAGGACGTCCTCGACGGGACCGCAACACCCGTCAACGGGCTCGACAACCTGAAGAACCCTTTCCAGAATGGCTACCGACAGGTCTTTAATACCAACACGTTTGTCGCTTATTTCCAAGATACCTATCACGTTACCAGCACCATCGCGCTCCATGCCGGTTTCCGGTCCGTCCTAAACACGACCCGTGTCGGCGCGCTGGCCAACTGGGAAACTTACACCCGCACGACCGCAATCGCGGGCGGAAACTCCTTGACGTCCAGTAAGCCTTTCCTGCCGCATTTCAGCGGGGAATGGCGCTTCGCCCCTGGCCACCAGCTCTATTTTGACATCGCAGAAAACGTAAAGGTCTATCCTGTCTCGGGCTATAACAGCGGTTCATCCCCGTTCTCGACCACCCAGGCCGCCTATCTGGCTTCGAAAAGCACGCTGCGCCCCGAAACCGACTGGAATTTTGCGGGAGGCTATCGCTACACCGGCCGCCTCATCAGCGGCTCGCTCTATGGCTACCACACGATCTTTTCCAACCGGCTGCAGCGCATCTCCACCGGTCCGACAACCCAGCCCTACACGACCATCCAGAACGTCGGTGGGGTAACGATGACCGGTGTGGATGGTGCCGTCACGCTCACACCCGTTAAGGGGCTGAGCCTGACCAACAGCATCAGCTACAACCATGCCGTCTATGACAACAACATTACTCAGACCGTCAACGGATCGCGGGTGACCTACAATATCCGCGGCCAGCAGGTCGTGGCCTATCCGCGTCTCATGTATCACGCTGACCTGTCCTACACCTGGCATGATCTTCAGGCGCATATCGAAGCCCAGTATGTCGGCAAGCGGAATCTTAGCTACACTGGCGACACGAAGGTTCCGTCCTACTGGCTGACTAATTTCGGTGCACGTTACGACCTGAGCAAACAGTTGCACCGCTTGTCTCACACGGGCTTTCTACAGCACCTCTCGGTAGACCTGAACGTCTATAACCTGACGAACGTAAAATACATCTCCACCATGGGGCAGAACGGTTACCCTATGGCTGGTGATTACCAGTCTGTCGTCCTCGGTGCGCCCCGCCAGTATTTCGGCGCTGTTCATGCGGATTTCTGACATGCAGACGACGTTTCCTGCCGCTCCGCTTCTGCCTGCCAGCCGCCTGCCCCGGAGCTTTGCCCTCCAGTATGCCGGCCTTCTGGTCTTTATGATCGGGGATGGCGTCGAGGTCGGCTATCTGTCGCCGTTTCTGGTCCAGACGGGGCAGACGGAGCACTTCGTAGCCCTTCTCTTCACAGCCTACGGACTTTTCGCTGCTTTGGCGGCCTGGTTCTCGGGCTTGCTGTGCGACATCTTTGGTAGTCGCGCCGTCATGACGGCGGGTCTGTTATTCTGGATCGTGCCGCAACTCCTGTTTCTTGGCGTTGCCATTCCGGCTCATTCTTCAGCCTTGCTACTCCTGACCTACGGATTGCGAGGAGCAGGGTATCCGCTGTTTTCCTATGGACTGCTGACCCTGCTCGTCACTACGATCCGTCAGGACCGGTTGGGTCGTGCTGTCGGTCTGTTCTGGTTCTGCTTTACCTGCGGCTTGCCCACGGTCGGTTCTATTGTGGCGCAACTCCTGCTCCCCGTTTACGGCCAGTACATTACACTCTGGATCGCCCTTCTCGGGGTGGGAGCGGGTGGCCTCCTTGCCGTCCTGCCGCTGCCCACTACGCCACGTGCAGAGAAAGGCAGCCTGAAAGACATCGGCCCAACCCTGCGCGAAACGGTTCGTCAGATCAGTCACAATCCGGGCGTCGGTCTGGCGTGCATCGTGCGGGCGGTCAATTCCAGCGCTACGCATGGCCTGATCGTCTTCATGCCGTTCTTTTTCACGGGCCGTCTGGGCTTGTCCCAGGATGTATGGATCCGCTTTCTCGAAATCATCTTCGCCAGCAACATCGTCTTTAACCTGCTGATCGGTTTTGCCAGCGACTATATTTCATGGCGGCAGACCATCATCTGGTTTGGCGGTATCGGAAGCGCCGTGAGTTGCGTGGGCCTGTATTGGGTACCGCTGCTGTACGCCCAAAGTAGCCTGCTTATGGTCTACGCTTCCGCTGCCGTCTTTGGCATGACGCTTGCCGGATACGTACCGCTCTCGGCCCTGACCCCGTCTCTTTTGCCGGATCACAAAGGTATCGCCATGTCCCTGCTGAATCTTGGTGCAGGGAGTAGCGTCTGGATCGGGCCTTTCATCGTTTACCTTTTTGAAGGCGCTGTCGGCACGCAGGGAATTATCCTCATCTACGCCGCTCTGTTCCTGGCAAGCGCAATCCTGACCTTTTTCATTACGCCTCCGTCTCTCACGCGACCTGACCGCACCAGTAGTCAGACACTCCCCCAATCCGAAGGAGTTCCCTCATGACAAAGCTTACGATCGAAAAGGTCACATCGCGTATCGGCGCCATCGTTCACGGCATCAACGCCCGCGAGCCCTTGTCCGACGAGCACAAGGCGTTTCTCCATGATGCTCTGCTGCGCCACAAGGTGATTTTTCTGCGTGACCAGTTCCTCGATGATGCCCAGCACGAAACGCTCAGCCGCGTCTTCGGAGATCCGATCCTTCACCCGACTATCCCCGCCGCTGACGGCACGCCCTATACGTTCGAACTGAATTCCCGCAACGGTCGTTCAACGGATTCCTGGCACACAGACGTCACTTTCGTGCCGGCCTATCCCAAGGCCTCGATCCTGCGCGCTATCACGATCCCGCCCTACGGCGGCAGCACACTCTGGGCCAACACAGCAACGGCCTATGACGACCTCCCTGCGCCTCTGCAACAGCTTGCAGATACACTTTGGGCCGTTCATGGCAACGATTACGACACCAATTTCTACAAATACGACACGCGCCACGAGGAAATTGCGGACTTCCGAGCTCGTTTTATTTCACGCCTTTACGAGACAGAACATCCAGTCGTACGCATTCATCCTGAGACCGGCGAGCGCACCCTTATCCTGGGCCATTTCTTCAAGGAAATTCGCGGCATCCCCACGCAGCACGCCAACCGGTTGCTGGAGATCTTCCAGTCTTACATCACGCAGATTGACAATACCGTCCGCTGGAACTGGAAACCCGGTGATGTTGCCATTTGGGACAATCGCGCCACGCAGCATTACGCCACAGCCGATTTTGACACGCATCCCCGCCTTCTGCGCCGCATCACGGTGCGCGGAGACACGCCTGTCAGCGTTACAGGTGAACAAAGCCGCTTACTCAAAGGCCCTGATGATGGTCAGAACCTCGATCACTGATTCGATTTGTAAGTTATGAATACTCGCCGCAGTAGGGGAGCACCGGCAAGCACGTTTCGAGATGCCGTGGTGCCCCTTCCTGCCGCGAGCCCTATTATCCCGACGAATGGCCTTCATAGCCATGCCGTTATCAATATCCTCGCCATCGACGAACAGCGTAGCATTGCCGACCGCTTTATCGACCACCACAATACCATGAACAGCCCGGCCTTCCGGATCCACCGAAGACAGGACGGACAATCACTGCGTTTTATCATGCGGCAACAAGATCGATCGGTCTTTCAAAAATTCACTCAATCTTGCCGCCGCCAGGATCCGGGGCGGGGTCTTTTGTCAGGCTGACCCAGCACTAAGCATCTTGCCGGGATTTAGAAGCAACATCGGATCATATCGCTTCTTTATAGCTGCGAGATCCGATGATGCCACACGGTGCATACCGCCTTCCTCAATAGTCACGACATGGGGGTTCGCAATATTCACACCCCTTTTCTCATGTTCAGTAATGATATGATTAAGCCGCGCCTCATCTGTAAAGCGGATGACCGGCAAAGCGGCACAACTTACATGACCGCCCATCGGGAAGAACTCCAGATGCATCATTAGATCATCAGGGAACAGGGCACGGATTTCCGCGACTTTTTCCAAAGTTCCAACTGCCGGATAACCACACTGAAGATACGTGTAATCACGATCCTTTTTTAGAACCTGAAGCGTCGTGTGATTCCACGTCAACTCGTAAAGCGGGGTTGCCCCTGCCGTGTCTTCAGCTTCTCTGGTGTTAGCTTCATAGCAAAGGTGGCCGTTAGCAGCTTCAGCCAGCGCCTTGACCGTTTCAATACCCGCCGGAGCAATCATGAGAATGACCAGTGACGCCCCATCCGGCACCTGCTCGCGTACGGATGCGAAGAATGGTGGCAGGTCACCGTCAACAACAGACACCAGCTTCTTCTGAATACCGGCCTGAAGCGCAATATCACGTGCAAAAACCGCTGCTTCTTCAAACGTGCCAAATGAGATGGCCATATCCTGCCAATCCACGGCTGGCTCAACACCAATTTCCAGTTCGGTGATCAGGCCTGTCGTACCGTAGGTGTGAAGAATACCCCTCGCGTCAGAGCCGCGCAGTTCGAGAGCTTCCGGATTTTCACCCAGAGTGACAAAGCGGAGCCCCAGAATATTCCCCGGTGACGAAAGACCGCCCCATCGAACAGACCCAATACCGCCGGATCCACCCGCAATAAATCCGCCGATCGTTGCCGTCCGTTTCGTGGACGGATACATGCGGACTTCCCAGCCCCGTTCATGCAAAGCACGATCCAAGTCCAGCATGTTCATGCCCGCCTGCACGCGTGCGACACCGTCCTTGACCCAAAGGAGCTTATTGAGCTCCGTCATTTCAACGACAGCGCCCCCCTCCATCGGAACGGCCTGTCCATAATTCCCAGTGCCACCCCCACGCGGAGTAAGTGGCGTTTTTGTCTCACGTGCCACCCGCGCAATGTGAAGAAGGTCCTCTTCATTGCGCGGCATAACGATACAATCGCCAAAACAGCTATCAAGCTGCCGCTTCAGAACCGGACTATACCAGTAAAAATCACGGCTTTTCCGCTTCACAAGAGCCGGCACCGTCTGAACAGGAATATCGCCAAGGAGCGATAGGAAGGTCTCAACCGAGCTCATCGACCCAGATCCTCCGTAATGGGGCGAAGACGATCCAGCGGATATTCAGCAATCTCGGCAAGAAGCTCAAGAAAACCTTCAATCCACTGATTGGCAACGGCTTCGCCCTTCTCAGCCGTAGCAATTCCAGCATTCCCCGCCGCACCTGAAGGGTGAATATCGTGCGTCAACCACCCAAAGCCGACACGACCTTCTGCTTCAAGCCATTTGGCCGTCTCGGCAAGCTTCTGGGGCCATGGCTCGAAATTGTCAGCACGTTCCATTTCAACAAGGTCTGGCCGCAGGTGAAGCATCAGGGATGTTTCAATATCGCCACCATGGATCCCATACCGGCGCTCCTCTTCGGTAAACATGCCATCCGGCACGCCAAAACGGGACCAGCCAACACAGACAACAAACATTCCATGGGTCCGGCGAAGTGTTCTGGCAACGATATCCAGGATCTGTGGCTGTCCGCCGTGAGAATTCAGGAGCACCAGCCTTTTCACGCCAGATCGTGCAACACTTTCGCCAATTTCGATGAGGACCTGCGTAAGGGTCTGCGCGCTGAGGGTCAGTGTTCCAGGGTAAGCAACATGCTCTTCGCTTTTGCCAACAGCCTGAATAGGAAGTGCGGTGGCGGGGACGGTCGCGGGAAGCGCCTCCATTGCCTTATCAAGCAGCATTTCATTGATACAGGCATCCACATAGACCGGAAGATGTGGGCCATGCTGTTCCACCGCGGCCACAGGAAGAATGGCCACAGTTTCAGGGGGAAGCTGACGAAACTGGCGGGAAATCATGTCACACCAGCGCTTTTTGGGCCAGAAAACCGTCTCGGAACTGTTTGTCATGGGCTTGTCTTCCGTTGTCTCTTGTGTGGAATGACACGCCCTAGTGAGGACGAGCCAACACATTCCCTGCTCCGATATGATATCATCCCGGAACGAAAAGATAGATGAAACAGGAAGATCGCAGCTTTTAAAGCATCTATTTTCGACAGGAGCGATGCAAAAAAGAGGGCGCAAATTTTACGAGCATTCCGCTAGCGTTTCAAAAAACAGGAGCCAGCCATGTCCGAATTTTCAACACAGTCAATGCCTACCCGCTCCGTGCGCCTGAATCGTCTCTCCAAAACCGTGATGGTCGGGTCTCTGGGAGTCTTCGGCCTTCTCGTCGCACTTAATAATGTTACAGATTATGGTTCGAACTACGAATTTGTTCGTCACGTTCTGTCGATGGATACCACGTTTCCCGGCAACAGCCTCAGATGGCGCGCGATCTCAGTCCCGCTGCTGTGGCATATTTTTTACGTCCTGATTATTGGCGCTGAATTCGCAACCGGTGCTCTTTTTTCGTTTGCGGCCTGGAAGATGGCGAAGGCGATCAACATGGATAGTCTGGCCTTCAAGGCCGCTCACACCCTTGTTCCCGTCGCGACGGCCGTAGGATTTCTCATCTGGTTTTTTGGCTTCTCCGTCGTCGGAGGTGAGTGGTTCGCGATGTGGCAATCCCATAGCTGGAACGGACAGGAAGCCGCCTTCCGGTTTTTCATGACCATGTTGGGAGTTTGTATTTTCACTCAGCAAAAAGAGTGAGTGCATCCTTTTTGCGCGCACAAATGGGTTAAAAAGGTATCGGTCCAGCAGCAGAATAGCTCTTCCCACGGAGACAAAAAAACCGTTACGGTCTAATTATAAATGGACGTTGGGAGGCAGCTCATGACACCTTACAGGCTTGATCGACGCAGTATGCTCCGCGGCATCATGGCTGCGGGCGCGGTGTCTTCCCTACCCTCTGGGCGAGCAAAAGCGGCATCCAGGCCCCTGAGTCTGCTGACCAACTGGTATGCTCAGGCAGAGCACGGAGGCTACTACCAGGCCTCCGAAGACGGATTGTACAGTGCTCAAAATCTGGATGTTTCAATTCAGATGGGTGGCCCCCAGATGAACATGACCCAGCTTCTGATGGCCGGACAATGTGACATTGCCATCATGCAGGGTGAAGAAGCCATCCGCTGTGCAGTGCAGGGCATTCCCGCCGTCGCAATCGCTACGACTTTCCAGAAAGGCGTTGGCGGCTTGATGACCCACCCGGATATTCATGACATCGCCCAACTCAAGGGCCATCCCATTCTGATCAGTTCAGAAGGGCGAGCCAGCTTCTGGGTGTGGCTTAAGAAGCGTTATGGCTTCACGGAAGACCAGGCCCATCCCTACACCTATAATCTCCAGCCCTTCGCTTTCAATCCGCAGATGGCCATCCAGGCCTTTGTTTCCTCGGAGCCCTATGGTGCCAAAAAAGCGGGTATTCCATTCAATTTCTTCCTCCTCGATGACCTGGGCTACGCTGCGTATGGAAACGTGCTGATGGTGTCCCGCAAGATCCTCGAAGAACGTGGTCCAGAGCTCCAGAAGTTCATCGCCGCCAGCAGCGAAGGCTGGAAACGCTATATTTTTGGAGATTCCATTAAGGGGGATGCTGCGATCCGTAAAGCTAATCCGGATATGAGCGCGGACCAACTCGCGTGGTCCCGCCAGAAACTCCGCGACATCAAAGCTCTGGGCGCACCGGGAGCACCAATCATGACAATGAATGATGAGCGCTGGCAGCGCATTTACGACATCCAGCTTTCAGCTCAACTCATTGCAGACAGTCCGAAATGGAAAGAGGGGTATACCCTCGATGTCGTCCACAACAGCCTGGCGACTGTCCCCGCATGAGCAGTCCCGTTCTTTCCCTGAGCAGCGTTGAGAAAATTTTCCCCAACGGCGTGCGCGGTCTTTCTCCTGTCGATCTGAGTGTGGAGAAAGGAGATTTCGTTACACTGATTGGGCCATCTGGATGCGGCAAAAGCACGCTTCTCAAGCTCATCGCCAATCTTCATACTCCATCGGCTGGCACGCTGAACTGGTGGGGCGGCGGCTTCAGGGACGTTGGCCAGAAAGGGCGCCGTATGGCGTTCGTCTTTCAGGATGCAACGCTCATGCCATGGGCCACGATCATGAAAAATGTGCGTCTTCCGCTTGATTTGGAAAAAGTGGATCGGACAACGGCTGACAAGCGTGCCCATGCCGCTCTTGAACGCGTTGGCCTAGGTCATGTGGCCGATCAATATCCCGCACAACTTTCCGGCGGCATGAAGATGCGCGTTTCCATTGCCCGCGCACTCGTTACTGAACCAGATCTTCTTCTGATGGATGAGCCATTCGGTGCACTGGACGAATTTACCAGAAACCGTCTGGATGAAGAAATGGCCCGTCTTTGCTATGAGGACGGTCTCACCACCCTGTTCGTCACACATGCCCTCCATGAGGCTGCATTTCTGTCCAGCCGCGTGATGGTCATGGCGGCTCACCCTGGGCGTATTCATGCTCAATACGAAATAGACCGTGGCATTGTTCGCGACGAAACTTTTCGCCTTTCCGATCAGTTTGCCGCCATCAGCAAAGAATTGGCAATCCTCCTCGAAGATGCCAGTCGGGACAGCATGATTGGTCAGGAGGCGCGGCAATGATAACATCTCGCTCTCTCTCGCTCCTTGCTCCCATCACGCTCGGAATCATCATTCTGGCAACATGGGAAGCGATCTGTCGCTTCTGGCATATTCCGCCTTACCTTATGCCCTCTCCGTCTGCCATCTGGCGTGCTTTGATGCTGGACGGCGTGTCATTACTCCATGCGTTGCTTATCACTCTGGAAATCACATTTTCGGCGCTCATTGTGGCCGTTCTCGGGGGTGTTCTGATAGCCTTCCTGTTGGTGCAGAGCCCGCTGATCGAACGGTGCCTGATGCCTTATGTGGTCATCATGCAGGTGACCCCGATTGTAGCCATTGCACCGCTGATCATCATTTTGATCCACAATACTCCCCTCGCCCTCACTGCCTGCGCAGCATTAGTAGCGATCTTCCCTGTGATCTCGAACACTCTGCAAGGCCTGCGCAGCGTAGATCCAGATCTGGCGGCTTACTTTCAGATGCACAAAGCCACCCGCCTTCAAATGCTGCTGCGACTGCGAATTCCAAGTGCTCTTCCCATGTTCATGGCAGGCTTGCGTATCGCAACAGGCCTTTCACTTGTTGGCGCCATTGTAGCTGAGTTTGTTGCCGGAACCGGCGGCAATTCGGCTGGCCTGGCGTACCAAATCCTTCAATCCGGCTTCCAGATGGATATTCCCCGGATGTTCGCGGCACTGTTCCTTATCACAGTCGCAGGCCTCGTCCTGTATGCCGCCGCAGCCAGCCTCCAGCGCTTTGCTCTGAGACATCGCTCATGACTTTTCCAGCTTCTTTCAGCACCGCCCCAGGCGTCCTCCTGAACGCGACTATTCCGGCAGGCCTGCGGCCTTCGTCATTCACTGATGAGTCCATGCGCTACGATATCGCGCTCTCAGATGGGAAAATTTCGGATATTCTACCGGCAGGAAATCTTTCTTCCGTCGGTGAAGCAATTGATCTGAAAGGTCAGATGGTCTGGCCCTGCTTTGCAGATATTCATACCCATCTGGACAAGGCCTTCATCTGGGAGCGCACACCCAATCCTGATGGAACCTTCATGGGGGCCTTGCAAGCCACAACCCAGGATCGAGAAGGGTATTGGACGGACGCAGACGTTGAGCGCCGCATGGAGTTCAGTCTGAACTGTGCCTACGCGCACGGGACAAGCGCCATAAGAACGCACCTGGACACCTTCGGCACGCACGGGAACCGCGTTTGGCCGCTTTTGCGTCGCCTTCAAAAGAAATGGTCCGGGAAAGTCGCTCTGCAAGGCGTCTCCCTGACCATGCCTGAGCGCTACATGGGTGAAGACCGGGACGGCATCGTTAGAAATGTCGCCGAGACAGAGGGGGGCGTTCTGGGCGCCGTCCTGATGAAGCACAACACGACGCCCGAAGCCCTCGAAGTTCTCTTTGGATTGGCCACAGAATACGGTCTCGAACTGGATCTTCATGTCGATGAGAATGGAGAAACAGACGGAACGGCTCTGGAACTGATCGCCCAGACAGCTCTGAAGCTTCGGTTTCGTCAAAAGATCTTATGCGGCCATTGCTGTAGCCTTAGCGTTCAAAGCGAGACGCAACAGACGCACATTATTTCCCTGCTCGGCGAAGCCGGGATTGGCATTGTGAGTCTCCCACTTTGCAACATGTACCTTCAGGACCGCACCGCAGGGCGCACACCAAGATGGAGAGGTGTAACCTTACTGCAGGAACTCGATGCCGCGGGTATTCCAGTCATGCTTGCCAGCGACAATGTCCGAGACCCCTTCTACGCTTACGGGGACTTTGACATGCACGAAATTCTTCAAGGCGGTACGAGGATCGGCCAGTTGGATCATACTCACCGTCCTTGGGCGCAGTCGGTCACAAGCCGTCCGGGATCCTGGATGGGAAGGACCCATCGCCTAGAAAAAGGTGCACCAGCCGATCTGATTATCTTCCCGGCTCGTTCCATGAATGAATGGATGAGCCGCTCTCAGGCCGGACGGACAGTTCTCCGAAACGGTCGCATTCTCGAGGCAATTCCCCCTTCATACGAAACTCTGGGAGGTGAAATCTGATGTTAGCGCTGAAACCTCGCCGGACGGAGACAATGCAAGCGCGGGATGGCGTTTCACTGGTTGCTGATATCTGGGAACCAGAAGGAAACGGCCCCTTCCCCGTTCTTCTGATGCGACAGGCTTACGGCCGCAAAATTGGGACGTCGCTCTGCTACGCACCGCCAGAATGGTATGCCAGTCACGGCTATATCGTCATCATGCAGGACGTGCGGGGACGCGGAGATTCTGGCGGTGAGTTTGTCCTGTTCGAGCATGAAGCGACAGACGGCGCAGATACGATCACTTGGGCTGCATCCTTACCGCGCAGCAATGGTCGCGTGGGGATGTTTGGCTTCTCCTTTCAGGGGAGCAACCAACTTCTGGCAGCCGGAGAAAAACCAGCAGCACTCAAAGCGGTTGCGCCTGCCATGATCGGTTGGCAACTGGATCAAGACTGGGCCTATGAAAATGGGGCGTTCCCGATGCGCGCCAATCTTGGTTGGGCGACGCAACTGGCAGCAGAAACCGCAAGGCTTCAGGGAGACTACGAAGCCCAGCAGGCTCTCTTCGCTGCTAGTCGGGGCATGTCTTTCAATGGGCGACAGCCAACTGTGCCTGCACATGAAGCACTTCTGGCAAAATATAGCCATTATACCCGCTGGAGAGAGACGCCTCCGGGAGATGCCTACTGGGACAAAATCTCTCCCGCATCGCGGTTGACCGAAATCGCGGAGCTGGCACCCGCAGTTCTACTGATTGGGGGATGGTACGACAGCCACCTGCTTGGCACGCTGGAAGCATATCGTGCTCTGTCCCCGCACATGCCAACACGCTTGATTGTTGGCCCTTGGTCTCACTTTCCTTGGGATCGACATATCGGGGATGTGGACGTCGGCGAGGCTGCCATTACTGACATTGATCAGCAGCAGATCGCATTCTTCGATCAATATCTAAAAGCTGCCCCTATACCCGACGCGAGCCCAGTACGCCTTTTCGATATGGGCGCCTGTTGCTGGCGGGACTTACCGACACTCTCGTCGGGGACGGTTCCAAGCTATCCAGTCGGGACGGGCCGCTCCGCGATTGACACACGCGATGGCATTCTGAGCGCGTCGCCAGTTCCTCCAGCACCGTCAGAGAGCCTTACTCTCGATCCGTGGCGCCCTTCGGGTCCGTGTGGTGGAAGCTTCGGGTTTCCGGGAGGTCCCGTAGATCGCGCCCGCACCGATGCGCGTTCGGACGTCCTGACATTCACGACGCTCCCGCTCGAATTCGATCAGTTGCTCGCAGGAACGATCACAGGGTGCTTTGAAATCGAGAGTGAATACGCCGGTTTTGACCTTCATGCCTGCGTCTCGCGTATCGATCAGAACGGCAAAGTACACCCTCTCGCAGAAGGATATGCGCTGACTGCCCCTGGTCAGACATCTCTGCCGCTGCGGGGAACATGCGTCACATTGAAAGCCGGCGAAAGATTGAGACTCTCCCTGTCTCTCTCCTGCTTTCCCGTGTTTCCGATCAACCCCGGCACAGGGGCCAGCCCTATTACCGCCACTCTGGACCAACAACAGGTGACGACAGTTCACTTCAAATGCGGCTCCGGAACCTACCTTCTTCTTCCTTGGATCAAACAGGAAAGATAATTCTCATGCCTTTCGCAAAATGCAGCCCTGATAGCGTTGAAGCCTTCCGGATTGCTCCGGATTCAACCAATTACTTTGCCATTTTGTTTGACAAGACAGCTGGCGATTACGCGTCTATTGCCGTTGTCGAAATTTTTGAACCTGGTGGCGCAACACCGCCCAACACACACACGGATGCGGACGAAATGTTTTTCGTTCTGTCCGGCACAGGCCGCGCCTGGTGTGATGGTCAGAGCTGCGAACTCAAGGCTGGCGACGCGCTTCTGGTCAAGCCGGGATCCGAGCACGTTCTGGAAAACACAGGCAGCAACAAACTCTATACTTTGACAGTGATGACCCCAGACGAAGACTTCGGAAAGCTGATCCGCAGCGGAATTCCAGTCAAGCTTGATGCGGAGGATTTGGCGGTCCTGTGTGGAGGGAGTCAATGAGACGTCTGGGCAGTACACACGTCAACAGTTGGGGGGCCACGACGTCTTCCATCAGCCTTTTACGGCCTGAGCGTCCTTCCCGGCCTGTCAGCGTTCCGTCCCAGCCTCAGGCTCTGACTTTCGATCTCGCTCGTACCGCCATTATCGTGATCGATATGCAGAACGACTTCTGCCATCCTGATGGCTGGTTAGCATCTATTGGTGTCGATATCACGGCGGCCCGTCGTCCGATCAAGCCTCTTCAGTCTCTCCTTCCCGCGCTGCGAGAGCATAATGTCCCTGTAATCTGGCTGAACTGGGGAAATCGGCCAGATAAGCTCAACCTTCCTCCTTCTATCCTGCATGTTTATGACCCCGCAGGTGAAGACAAGGGCATCGGAGCGGCTATAGGTTCTGCAGATCGCAAAGTTCTGGAAGATGGCAGCTGGAATGCTGCGATCGTTAACGAACTCGCGGTGTATCCGGAAGATATTCACGTTTCCAAGTATCGAATGAGTGGATTTTGGGACACCCCCCTCGAAGGCATCCTCAAGAACCTACGCGTGGACACATTGCTTTTCTCCGGGGTGAACAGCGATCAGTGCGTTCTGAGCACGCTGACAGATGCAGCCTGCCTCGGATACGACTGCATCTTTTTGGACGATTGCTCCGCAACGACCTCTCCTGAGTTCTGCCAAGAGGCAACAGTTTATAACGTTCGCCAGTGCTATGGATTTGTAGCATCAGGCTCAGATCTCACAAAACGTCTTACTAGACAAACATGAAATGAGCGGCTTTCAGGATTAAAGACACCCGAAAGCTGATCATGTCAAATGTCGTTGGAGTGTATGTAATTAATACATTCCAGTGACATTATTAGCGCCTATTCATATTAAATTAGTATAATTATCCATCCACGGAATACTTTAATTTCTTTTTTCTAATATTATGAAGGCGGGTTACCCGTATTAAATTTTTTGAAAGAGAAGATGACATGTCTGTAGTTCTTCTCTTCAAAACTTCATGACAGGCCCGTCATTGAAGGCCCCTACGCTTAGATTAAGCCTATGTCGTCAGCCACCAATTCAAAATGCTTTACAATCCCTCTGATTAATTAGAGCAAAGAGAATTATATTTGACTGCAGCTTAATTCGAACGGCATCAACCGCTCCTTAACCTGCTGGAAAGACATCACCATAAAAAAAGCCCTCAGAACATCATGTCCTGAGGGCTTTGTGAGGCCGGAAGAGAAATCAGAACCCTGTAGAAATCGTTCCCGTCATGCTGAAACGCGGTTCAACGTAGAACTGAGCACTAGACCCAGCGCCTGAAAGATTCCCATTCATCAGCCGGACGGCAGAAGCGTTGGTACCTACACCAACCACGCCTGTCCGAACAATCGAACCTGTTAGGTTGGTGAAGTTCAAACGAATGGTGGGAGACTTTGCATACCAAACTGGCTTGAAATGATAACCCAGAGATAGTGTGTTCGTTACGTATCCTGGGATACGCTGATCGCCTGCAATCGAAACGGACTGTGGGCCCGTGTAATGAACCGTTGCGTTAGCGAAGAAGCCTTTATTCACATAGGTCAGGCCGAAGTTTGCCATAACATGCGGTGATAGAGGTGCCTGCGTGCCCTTTGTTCTGAAGGCGGTCAGGTTTCCACTGGCATCGGACGCGGCAATATTCGTGTCCATTCGCGCGTTAAGGTATTCAAACGAAACATACGGGCTGAAACCATAGATCGGCTGTGTAGAGAACATGGCGTCAAAACCACGCGCAGTCTGGTTGCCCGCATTAACAACGCCTGACTGATTATTGCCCAAGTATGTGCTTAGGAGCCGGTTCGTAATGTTATAATTGAAGAGATCAAGGTCAACGATAACGTACTTATCGTTGTACCGATATCCAAGTTCTTCCTTGATAGAATACTGGTTCTTGGGCAGCTTTCCAGTGAGGGTAGTGTTCCCAAGAGCCGATGCAGAAGGCTGACGGAAGTCACCCTCAGCATTGATGTAAACCTGATGGTGCTCGTTGAAATGATAACTGACGGACAGGTGCGGCAGAGGTGCCGTCAGGTTCTGGCCCATTTGCTTGTGTGCCGGATATGTCGTGTACCAGACATTGGACATCACATATTTGAAACCACCATTGACCAGCAGACGGTCATGAAAATATTTCGCTGTATCCTGAAGGAAGAGGGAGTGAATTTCATAACCAGTGGTGTTGCCGAAATACGAGCGGGAACCACCAGAATAGACTTGATAGGTTGAATCGTTCGGGCTCGGGTTGGAACCATCAGCCTTCGTCACGCTAACAGGAAAGTGCTGAGTATAATCTTGGTTTTCGTACCAGTACCCGAGCTCAAAATGGTTATGCTTGTCGATATCATAGCCCAACTTGGCTGTAGCACCGACGTCAAGAGCTCCATTCTCTTGGAAATAGCTTGTTAGCGGCGTACCAGCAGCAATGGTCTGACCAGACTTAAATGTCGTTGTGCCATTGGCAAAGCCACCTGACGAACCATCCCATCCCTGGCCCCAGTTATAGTACGGACGCAGATCGAACTGGAGCTTATCTGTAAGGACGATATGAATTGGAGCGCTCAGAAAGAGCTGGTTCCAATGATCGATATTGTTTTTCCAGTAGTCGTTTCCAGTCGCATCAAATCCAGCCTTACGACCGTATCCCTCACCTGTGTCCTTATACTTATGGAACTGTGCAGCAGTGGGATACCGATCAATTGTGAAGTCTTCGAAGTTCCAAGACATGAAGAGCTTCGCAAACGAACCATTCTCCCAGTCCTTGCGAATCCCGAAATCAAGATGACGGCGCTCGTTGATGCCCGCACCCATCCATGAACGAGCATGTGTGTTCGAAAACGACAGGTAGCTACGGATGCCGCTCTTGCCGATATCACCGGTCTCTAAGCGCATGAATTCCCGAGAAAGGTTATTCGTACCGTACGAAAAATCCATCAAGCCGCCGAATGTATGCGACGGATCATGAGATACTTCGTTCATGACGCCCGCGGCAGCAGACGTGGCGGGCAGATCAACGGCGGACGAACCCGGCGTGAGGCTGACACTATCCAGATTTTCTGAATCAATGTCTTCGGCCATATAAGCCGCACTGGCTGCAGGTGCACCGTCGACCATAAGAGCCATATCAGCATCGGTCAGGCTTCGGCTCTGAATACGCCCACCCTGCATACCAGACGTATCAGGCGTCGAAACGTTCACGCTCGGCAGGTTCTTGATAAGATCAAGTGCTGTGCTTGTCGGGCTTTTAGCCTCGATAAATGCCTTCGTGATTGTCTGGATAGCGTAAGGCGCAGTCTCGACACGCATCATGCCGCCACCACGGCTTCTGGCCAGGCGGGACGTGGACACTGTGACGTGTTCATCCCCCGTCGAGTTGATCGATGCCGGGCGACGCATTTTTGGATGAGCAGGAACAGCTGTAATCTCAGCTTTTTGACCCGCCACAGCCTGCGAGTGATGCGCATGAGCTTTATGGTGGACAGCGGCGTTACTCGAAGCTGCCTGCGCGGAAGCAGCAAGAGACGACGAACCAAAGCCAGCCAAACACGTTACAAGAAGAAGTGCCTTCCTGGACGAGTGTTTTTCAAATCGGTACGGACACATAACCTTTTGGCTTCTCCTGCTGCAAAACGATTTTCGTTCCTGCCAGGACCTGATCTCTTGTGCAGAAGAGATCCTTTCCCATAACGAAAACGTAACATAATCGAGCGCTACCTCAGAAGGCGAATAATTGCCTCGCACCGACATCAAAAATAGGACACAAGGCAGATCCCGAGCATTTGATGTGTCTTTTACACACGCCTTCACATGTTT